>NZ_JAWHNU010000054.1:0-46870 GCF_032582135.1 Pseudomonas syringae group sp. J309-1
ACAGAGTTATGGGCTGGCTGCGCGATAGCGTCCTCTGAAGCAAGCCGTCGCGGGCTAGCGTTGCTTTGCTAGGCGATCACTTTCTCCTGTGGGAGCCGGGCTTGCCCGCGATGCAGACGCTGCGGTGTTGCAGGTGAACCGAGTCGCTCTTATCGCGGGCAAGCCCAGCTCCCACAGAGTTATGGGCTGGCTGCGCGATAGCGTCCTCTGAAGCAAGCCGTCGCGGGCTAGCGTTGCTTTGCTAGGCGATGATTTTTTCCTGTGGGAGCCGGGCTTGCCCGCGATGCAGACGCTGCAGTGTTGCAGGGCAACCGAGTTGTTCTTATCGCGGGCAAGCCCAGCTCCTATCAAACAAAATATAACTATCTGATTTGGAATGCTTTTTACTGTGGGAGTGAGCTTGCTCGCGATAGCTCCAGTACAGGCAATATATTCATCGACTGACAGGCCGAATCGCGAGCAATGTGGATCGCCACCCCGGTCACTCCTACAGGGTGCGTGTTTGCTGCGCGACAGCGTGGTGTCAGGGACACCGGGGCGACTCCCACAGGGATATGCAGTATTGCTCAACCCTTCTTCCCCACCATCACATGCGAAAACACCGCCTGCAGATCATCCGACGCGCTGTCCTCGTCCAGACGGAGTTTTCTGTCGATGTGATCCATGTGATGCATCATCAGCTCTACCGCACGCTTCGCATCACGCGCTTCGATGGCGTCGATCAACTGGCTATGTTCATCCCATGAACAGTGCGTGCGATTGCCGCTTTCATACTGGGCGATGATCAGCGAGGTCTGCGAGACCAGGCTGCGCTGGAAACTGATCAGCGGACTGTTATTGGCCGCCACCGCCAACTGCAAGTGAAACTCACCGGACAGGCGAATGCCTGCGCCACGATCGCCTCTGGCAAAGCTGTCGCGTTCGTCGCTGACCATCTGCCGCAAGGCCGACAACTGCTGGGCCGTTGCATGCTCGACCGCCAATTCGGTAATGGCTTTCTCTACCAGTCGACGCGCGAAAAATACCTGGCGCGCTTCATCGATACTCGGGCTGGCGACCACTGCGCCACGATTGGGACGCAAAAGCACAACACCTTCGTGGCCAAGGCGCGACAAGGCTCGACGAATGATCGTACGACTCACGCCAAAAATTTCACCCAGCGCCTCCTCGCTCAGCTTGGTACCCGGGGCAAGGCGCTGTTCGAGAATTGCCTCGAAGATGTGCGCGTAGACAACGTCGTCCTGAGTACCGCTGCGTACTGTTTTTTCAGTGCGTGGCTGCTTTTTGAAGGGTTGCAACAGTTCGTTCATGAGCGCTCGAGGCAGTCGCCGGTAAAATGTCCGCGCATTGTACACGGCGACTTGTTCGCCAGGCATCGCGACACCCGCAAGGTGCCGCGAAGCCTTTGAGCGCGGTGTTGATCAGCGCTGGTGCATCGAGATGTCATCGGGCAAGCGCATGACGAACACCTGTGTGCCACGGTCCGTCAGGCTGGTGATATTGGTGCCCCCCAATAATTTGATCACTTTGCCTTGCTGCCTGGCCTGTTCAAGGGTGTGGGAAATGGGTTCTGCGGCATAGATGCGAATCAAGGGTTCGACCATCCCGTCTCCGTCCAGAGGATCGCGGAATGCACCACTCGGAGGGGTCGTAATATCCCCGGTTGTTGAACGACGAAGATAGAGCAGGTAGACCTCTTCCTGCCCTGGGCGACGAAACGCCATGAACTCACGCCCACCGACCGCCAACTGGTCATGCAGGATTTCGTAGCCGTTGCGCGTCAATACATCGGCCATCAGACCTCTGAGGCTCTGGATGCTGCCTGGTAGCCTGGCCTCGGAAGCCGATCTTATCAGCCATTCCACTGTCACGGGATGGTGGGTGGCAAAGTCCAGGCGTTCAAAGCTGTCCAGCGCGCTTTCGTTACCGATGCTCCAGTGCAGTTGATTGTCGGCCTGATTGGTCGGATAGGCCTTGTTGAGCATTAAAAGCGGATCGTTAAGTTGCGCCAGCGGCGCCGTTTGGCCTGTACGCCACGCATTCACGGTAGCTTTGAGGTTGATCATGCGGGTGGCGGTCACGGCTGACGTCGACGCGTCGGCCATCTCGAACAGCTTATGCGCCAGCACCAGATTCGTGATGTCGGTAAACCCCGGGAGACTCTCTGCGATATAGGCCTCGATTTTGCGATTGAACAGCGGGCCCTCCACTGCCCACTGACCTGTTGCTGGCTGATATTTCGCCATCATCGGCTGATCGAAGGGATTGCGTCGAATCACCTCACTGAGTTCCGAAAAATTGCGGCACTGTGAATGGCTGCCAGGGTTGCGAATGAACGCAGTATTGGTCCTGCGCTGTCCACCGGCGGGCAGGATTTCGTAAAACTTCTGACCGATGCGGATCACGTCGTAATCATGAGCGAAGTCGAGCCGGTAAATCGGCGGGTTGACGCTGATCTGATCCAGCACGGCCATATTGTCCACCTGCTTTTCCCATCCCCTCCACGCATCGGCGCTGGCCGCCTGCCGGAAAGATCCCGCGACGGGTTGCGGCGGACGACGGTCCGGTTCGACCTGCGGCGAATCAGGCTCCTTGCGTTTTGTTGGCGACGGTACGGTCTGAGTCGCTGGCGGGCGTCGGTACTGCTCAGCCCAGTCAGGCAGCGACCTGGTCTTGCGGTAATGCTCGGCGAGCAGCAACTCCATGCGCTGCTGTTGATCGACAGGAAAATTGAATTGATCCAGCAGTTCACGGGCCTGCCTGGTTCGAAAAGCACTATTGCCATGGGCTTCAACCAGCAGTATCTCCGCGATCATTGAGCGTCCACCGCCCTTGAGGCCGACGTCGCTGTGATAGACCCATTCCCCGCCCACCTGACGCACAGGCTGCTCGTAACCATGCGCAGCGGTTTTTTTCAGGCGCAAGGTCTGCTCACCCGGTCGGCGGTAAATCCGGTAAGCGGAGCCCTGTTGATGGATGAACAGCTCACCGTTTTTCAGCCAGGTGCCCGCGTCATTTCCGCTCTGCGCGACGGCGCCTGACAGCGAGATATCGGCCTCGTAACCGACAAAGCTTCTGATTCTGGAACGTCCGGACATCGATGGTAATGCGCGCCCCAGGCTCGTTAGCTGCCGCAAGCGGGTCGCTCGACGGGCTACCACCACGAGAGCGCTCACGGTGCTCACTCCGGGGATTACCGAAAGCAGCACGTCGATCACCGAAAGCATCGTGCTACCGGCCGTCAACAGACCTTCATCAAGCTTGCCCGCCCTCAATGCCTTGCTTGCAGCATGACCATCACTCCAGCCGTCTTGCACACTGAACAACACGCCCAAACCTGGCACGAACGAGACAACACCTCTGAAGAACATCAGATACAACTGATTGCGCCGCTGATTGTGCTCCCCTTTGAGGTCGTGATTACTGCGCGCTTCGGTCAGGGATTTTTCGTAAAGCAGGTCCTCACGCACATGCAGTTGCTGCTCGCTGATCAACAGATCCAGCGCGGGCACTATCGCGACAAAACCTTCAAATCCACGCCTGAGTGCTTCCCGGATATAACGCTCGGCGGCAGCTTGCTCACTGGCGTTCTCCACACAGGACGCCAGCCAGGCCACCCGTGCGGGCAGACGCAGCAAGCTGCTGATCAGACGCTCGCGAGCTTCCTGCACACTGTCGGCCTCTATGAAGCACTCTCCATCCGGCGCCTGGGGCAGATACATCAGCACCTTGCCGCTCGCCTTGTGCTCGATGACGCTGATGCCTTGCAAGGTCCGGCTACTGCGCTCTCCTGTCAGAGCCTGGCCCGGTTTGAACACCAGTCGATTGATAAACACCCCTGCCTGGCTCAACACGGCAGTGGATCTCGCTTTAGCCGCCTGGGTCAGCAGTGCATAACCAGCCTCACTCAATAGCCGACGCTGGCGTGCACAGAAGCCATCGAGAATGATGTGCAGCTCATAGGCTTTGATCATCAGCTCAGCGTCGCGGGCCGATGCCGGTGAGCGCAACTGGAACACCGAGCGCAGCAGGCTACGATACTGCCCGGCGATATCCAGCTCGGGAATGATCTTGAGCAGGTAGTCTCCGGTAATGCGCTGCAAACCTGCCATCTGAGGCGATGGTGGATACGAGAGTTCAAGCATGCCCAGCCTTGCGATGGTGTTCTCATCGCGAGCATCGAAGTTTTCCCGGGCCAGCCCGGACAGGCTCGACTGCACACGCGCTTCGCTGCCCTTCCAGGGCTTGTGATGCAATGGGCTTCCATACTGCGGATCAATATCAACGTGACGATGGACGCTCTTCGGCAGATCTATGATCAGTTGATCGGCATCGATGTCCATCCTCAGGTCGTTTTTGATACGAGCATTCAGTTGCTGAGCAGTGAAGGCATTGAAGGTCGGAAGCTTAGCCGCCAGATGCGACTCCAGCCGAGCCGCAGCACTGTGAAATTCAGCCAGTCGGGTTGCGTATTCCTGACGTATTTCGAGAGGTGCATTGAGCAACCATACGGGAAATTGCGGCACCAGTTCGGCGGTACGTTGCTGTTCGGCAATCAGGTCGATGGCCCGCTCACGGGTTTCGCCAAGGGCTACACCGAGGTTGCTCACTCGCTCACGACTGTCCATCTCCAGGAGCGCGCTTGCCCGCGATGGCGGCCGTTCAGTCAAAACATCATCGTCTGATTCAAAGCCATCGCGGGCAAGCGCGCTCCTACAGGAGTTGGGCTGCGTACACAGAACTTCAAGCTCCCTGAGCTGGGTGTTCACCCCATGCTGAATCGGCTTTATGGTGATCACACGGGTCACGAATGTGAGCGGCGCCGCCATGGCCGCAGCGCGTTGCGTCTTGCTGACATGGCGCCACAGCGTGGTTTCCGCCCCTGTGCCCAAGGTAAAACCCAGCCGGTCCTTGAGCGTCTGCAACGATTCGAATTTTTGCAGACCGCCCGCTTCACCGGGCACGTACAGCAAAGCCGGTTCGATCAGCGCTGGAGTTTTCAGCGCCTGTTCAGTGGTGACGATCATTGCACCGCTGAACACCACGGGCTCGTCCGGATCGCCAACGCCCACATCGAGATGCAGCACGTCGTCATCCGGCTCATCCGCAAGCCCCAGCGCATACTGAAGCCGCTGCAGGTCCGCCGCACTCAGCGTGCCTTCGCAGACCTGTAATTGAGCCAGCGCCAACAGCGCTGCCTGCCGCTGCGCAATCAGTTGCGGTTTCAGCGCCAGCAATGCTTCGCTGTCGAGGGGGGCCGCAAGCAGCGTGCGCAGTGACTTGCCAGCAGCATGGAGCCGCATGCGGCACGTCTGATAAGCAGACAACACATCAACCTGTTCACAAGCCTCGCCCACGTGATTGAGGATGCGTTGCAGGTGATCGGCGATGCGCCGCTGATTGAGGCTTTCCGGGAAGCTTTCCGGCAGGCTGTCGAAGGCTATCAGGTCGCAAGCCCGGCCCGTCCAGTGGATGCCGGCGTCCGGGGTTGCGAGGGTTGTCGAATCATTCACAGGGTCATGCTCCATTGATCAAAGTCTCTGGAGCGTCCCGAATCTGCGAATGACCAAGTGACTACATAACTATTGCTTACAAAACTATTGCTGACAAAACAGTCAGCTGCCGCGATAGGTCGAATAGCTGTAGGGCGAAACCAGCAGCGGCACATGATAGTGGTCCTGCCCTGCATCAATCCCGAAGCGCAGCACCACCACATCAAGAAAAGCCGGCTCTGCCAGCAGTGTGCCCCGCGCCCGATAATAGTCACCTACATGGAACTGCAACTGGTAGACACCGGAACGGTAATCTTCGCCGTGCAACAAAGGCCCATCGCAACGGCCATCGCTGTTGGTCACCGCGTCGGCAAGCAATACCAGGCCTTCGTCTTGAACCCGATACAGCTGAATTTTGATGGAGCTGCCGGGGCAACCATGAGCGGCGTCCAAAACATGCGTCGTCAATTTCCCCATGACCAATCAATGCCCCGTTATGAAAGTAATGAGTTTGCGGTCGCACCCTATGAGTGCAGGCAGGCGACCAGACGATGTCGAATTAAGACACTTTTACGAAAATCTGTACACAATAAATACCGTTGGCAAAGCTCGGTGACAGCCTCTGTTCTGATGGACGCCGATTTATCGGGACCTCAGGAATTGAATGGTTTTTTTGTGGATAACCTGACCAGTCAGGCAAGTTTCTTGCAAGCGTTCTTCCCAAGGTTTCGAAACCAGCTGGATGGGAAATGGTGGTTACAATCCTCAAATCACTTTGTATACAATCTGCCCATCACAGGACTACTTGAATGAAAGGAAGACTGCAGTGAGTGCTGACTACCCTCGCGACCTGATCGGTTACGGCAGCAACCCGCCCCATCCACGCTGGCCGGGCAACGCGCGTATTGCGCTGTCCTTCGTGCTTAATTACGAGGAAGGCGGCGAGCGCAATATTCTGCATGGCGACAAGGAGTCCGAAGCATTCCTGTCCGAGATGGTCTCCGCTCAACCGCTGCAAGGCGAGCGTAACATGAGCATGGAATCGCTCTATGAATACGGCAGCCGCGCGGGCGTATGGCGCATCCTCAAGCTGTTCAAGCAATTCGATATTCCGCTGACGATCTTTGCCGTGGCCATGGCCGCCCAGCGTCATCCGGATGTGATCCGCGCCATGGTCGCAGACGGTCATGAGATTTGCAGCCACGGCTATCGCTGGATCGACTATCAGTACATGGACGAAGCCAAGGAACGCGAGCACATGCTCAAAGCGATCCGCATCCTCACCGAGATTACCGGCGAACGTCCGCTGGGCTGGTACACCGGCCGCACCGGGCCCAACACCCGGCGTCTAGTCATGGAAGAAGGTGGCTTTCTCTACGATTGCGACACCTACGACGACGACCTGCCCTACTGGGAGCCGAACAACCCGACCGGCAAGGCGCATCTGGTGATCCCGTACACGCTGGACACCAACGACATGCGCTTTACGCAGGTGCAGGGTTTCAACAATGGCGATCAGTTTTTCCAGTACCTTAAAGACGCCTTCGATGTGCTGTATGCCGAAGGTGCAGACGCGCCGAAGATGCTCTCCATCGGTTTGCATTGCCGCCTGATCGGTCGCCCGGCACGGCTGGCCTCTCTGAAGCGTTTTATCGAATACGCCAAAAGCCACGAGCAGGTCTGGTTTACGCGCCGGGTCGACATCGCGCGCCACTGGCACGCCGAACATCCCTATCAGCCGGAGACTGCGCGGTGAGTCATTTCACGACACTAAAGCCGTCGACACTGAGCCGCGATGAGTTCATTGCCACTTTTGCTGATATCTACGAGCATTCGCCATGGGTCGCAGCCGCGGCTTACGATCAAGGCTCAGTCGATGAGCTGGACGATATCGAGACCCTGCATGTGCGAATGAGCCAAATCCTGCTCGGCGCCGATCATGAGCAGCAGCTCGTACTGATCAACGCCCACCCGGACCTTGCCGGTAAAGCCGCCGTGCAAGGGCAACTGACCGAAGCCAGCACCAGCGAACAGGCCGGCGCCGGTATTCACCAGTGCACGCCTGAAGAGTTTCAACGCTTCACTGAACTCAACGACGCTTATAAAGCCCGATTCGCCTTCCCGTTCATCATGGCGGTCAAAGGCAGTAACCGGCACCAGATACTCGCAGCCTTTGAGACCCGCATCGATAATACGGTCGACGCCGAATTCGCATGCGCCCTGGCCGAGATCAACAAGATTGCCCTGTTTCGTTTGCAAGCCCTCTAACCGCCCTACCCAGGCCACTGATCAAAAGGCAGACCTAAAAGAATGAAAGCTTACGCCGCACCCTTCGAGAAGTTCGTCAACCTGGCCGACGCGCGCCTGGGCACCAAAATCCTTTCCGTCACTGACGACTGGTTCGCCGACGCCAACCGCCTGTTCCAGCCAACCGCTGCGGTGTGGAAAGAAGGCGTGTTCGACGACAACGGCAAGTGGATGGACGGCTGGGAATCGCGTCGCAAGCGTTTCGAGGGTTACGACAGTGCAGTGATCCGTCTGGGTGTGGCGGGCTCGATCAAGGGCGTGGATATCGACACGTCCTACTTCACCGGTAACTATCCTCCATCGGCCTCGCTGGAAGCGTGCTTCCTGGCCAGCGGCGATCCGGACGAGAACACTCAGTGGACTGAAATCCTGTCCGCCGTAGAGCTGAACGGCGACAGCCATCACTACCATGAAATCAACGCTGAACAGGCTTTCAGCCATCTGCGTTTCAATATCTATCCTGATGGCGGCGTTGCACGTCTGCGCGTGTACGGCGTGCCGTTCCGTGACTGGTCGGCGGTGGGCGAATCCGAGCAGATCGATCTGGCCTCGGCGCTCAACGGTGGCCGTGCTCTGGCATGCTCCGATGAACACTACGGCAGCATGAGCAACATTCTCAATCCGGGTCGCGGCGTGAACATGGGCGACGGCTGGGAAACAGCACGTCGTCGCACACCCGGCAACGACTGGGTGATCATCGCCTTGGGTCATGCGGGAGAAGTGGAAAAAGTCGTGGTTGATACCCTGCACTTCAAAGGTAACTATCCGGACAGTTGCTCGATTCAGGGCGCCTTCGTCAAAGGCGGCACTGACAGCCAGATCGAAACCCAGAGCCTGTTTTGGCGTGAACTGCTGCCAAGCCAGAAACTGAGCATGCACGCCGAGCACGAGTTCGCCGAGCAGATCAAGGCCCTAGGCCCGATTACCCATATCCGGTTGAATGTATTTCCGGATGGTGGCGTGAGTCGTCTTCGGGTGTTGGGTAAGGTTTCACGCTAAACCGGTAGGAGCGCGCTTGCCCGCGATTGCGGTGTGTAAGACAACGAAGGTCCTTCGGCCCTTATCGCGGGCAAGGTGGAGCGCCACCCCGGTCGCTCCTACAGCAAATCAAATGAATTCAAACAGAAGACCCAGCATGCGCACACTGACCATCGAACCGTTGACCAAAGAAGCTTTTGCCCCGTTCGGAGATGTCATCGAAACCGACGGCAGCGATCACTTCATGATCAACAATGGTTCGACCCAGCGCTTTCATCGTCTGGCCGAGGTGCAAACCGCTACGCCGGACGACAAGGCGATCATCAGTATCTTCCGTGCCGAGGCGCTGCAGATGCCCTTGATCATCAGCATGCTGGAGCGCCATCCACAGGGCAGCCAAGCGTTTGTGCCACTGCTCGGCAACCCTTTTCTGATCGTGGTCGCGCCCATTGGCGATGAACCTGATTCAGAGCTGACCCGCGCTTTCGTTACCAACGGCAGGCAGGGTGTTAATTACCATCGCGGCGTCTGGCACCACCCGGTGCTGACGATCGAAAAGCGGGATGACTTCCTGGTGGTTGATCGCAGTGGAGCTGGAAATAACTGCGATGAGCATTTTTTCGCTGAGAGCCAGAAGCTGGTTCTCGACCCCCACCCGTAGCAGCCTGAGCGTCCGGCAAGTGACGCAGGCTTGAGGTAATACCGTGGAAGCACATTTGATGGAATGGCTGAATCTCAGCGTGCGCTGGATTCACATGATTGTCGGTATCGCCTGGATCGGCGCATCGTTCTACTTTGTCTGGCTGGAGAACAACCTTAATCGGGTCAACCCGCGCGACGGGCTGTCCGGAGATTTATGGGCCATTCACGGTGGCGGCATCTACCACCTGGAAAAATACAAACTCGCGCCGCCGACCATGCCCGAGAACCTGCACTGGTTCAAATGGGAAGCGTATTTCACCTGGCTGTCAGGTGTCGCCCTGTTGTGTGTGGTGTTCTACACCAATCCAACCTTGTACCTGCTCGCACCGGGCAGCAGCCTGTCCGGTCCGGAAGGCGTGGCATTGGGGTTGGGTTCGTTGTTCGTTGGCTGGTTCGTTTACAGCTTTCTCTGCGATTCGGCGCTGGGCAAACGCCCCGCTCTGCTCGGCCTGATTCTGTTCGTGCTGGTTATCGCGGCGGCGTATGGCTTCAGCAAAGTCTTCAGCGGGCGCGGCGCTTACCTTCATGTCGGCGCGATCATCGGCACGATCATGGTCGGCAACGTATTCCGCATCATCATGCCCGCCCAGCGTGCGTTGGTAGCCGCCATCGCCGAGAACCGCACACCGGATCCATCTCTGCCCGCCAAAGGCTTGCTGCGTTCGCGCCACAACAACTACTTCACCTTGCCGGTGCTGTTCATCATGATCAGCAACCATTTTCCGAGCACTTACGGCAGCGCGTATAACTGGCTGATCCTGGCCGGGATCGGCGTGTTGGCGGTGCTTGTCCGTCATTACTTCAATACTCGGCACAACAGCCACAAGTTTGCCTGGACCCTGCCCGTCGCAGCACTGGGCATGATCTGCCTGGCTTACGTCACCGGCCCTGCGCCAATGCCAAAGCCTGCCCAAGCGACGAAGATCGAATATCAGCCATTGCCGGGCACTGCCGTCGGCGGCTATCGCCACGACGAAGTTCGGCCAGCCCCACCTCCGGAACCTGTGGCCGAGGTTGCCGCTGCAAGCCCAGGCATCGACTTTGGCAAGGTGCAAAGCGTGATTCATGAACGCTGCACGGTGTGCCACTCCGCCAAACCTACCAGCCAGCTATTCAGCGCTGCGCCTGCCGGCGTGATGTTCGACACCGCAGAACAGATCAGGCAAATGGCCCCGCGCATCCAGGCCCAGGCCGTAACGTCGCAAATCATGCCACTGGGCAACATTACCCAGATGACTCAGCAGGAACGGGAATTGATAGGAGCGTGGGTGACTGCAGGTGCGCAGACCCACTGATCTTTGGCCGAACTAACTGTAGGAGCTGCCGAAGGCTGCGATGGCAATCTTCCTGATAAACCGCCATCGCAGCCTTCGGCAGCTCCTACAGTAAGCCAATGAAACTTCCACACACGCCCCACAATTGCTCGCCCTGCCCTGTCCCAGAGCACTTGCACTAAACTTCCGCACCCCATATCCTCCGCCGCCGCGTTAAAACCCACCCTGTTGCAATGCTGACTGAACAGACAACTAATTGACCAACCGGTCAACTGTGACGTTTTCTGAAAAAAAGCCTCGATCGACTGCTAAAAATGCAGCCGACAGCACTTTCGTGCGCTTTTCAATCGGCATTGGCTCAGCTCTTGCTATGTAGTCAAAGCTGACCAAACAGACATGTTTTAAATGCGGAAAAGTGCCTAAAAAGAGCACCAAAAAAAGACCATCACGATCCATCAGGGGAGCATTGAATGAACCGTATTATTTCCAGCGCGATAGTTGCCGGTAGTCTTCTGGCGTCCGGACAAAGCATGGCCGACGGCCTGCTGCAATGGCAGAGCAACAGCCTGACTTACCTCAACGGCCGCGACTTTACAGTCAACCCGTCAAACCAGCAGACGTTCACTTTTGAACACGCTGACGGCTGGAAATACGGTGATAACTTCCTGTTCATCGACAAGATCTTCTATAACGGCAAAGGCGACGCCACCAACGGTGATAACACTTACTACGGTGAAATATCCCCGCGCCTGTCCATGGGCAAGATCTTTGGTCAGAAATTCGAGTTCGGCCCGATCTCCGATGTATTGCTGGCGGCCACTTACGAGTTTGGTGAAGGTGATAACGAGTCGTACCTGATTGGTCCGGGTTTTGATTTGAACATTCCGGGCTTCGATTACTTCCAGTTGAACTTCTACAAGCGTTACACCGACGGTCATCGTGCAGGTTACGGCGCCTGGCAGGTCACGCCGGTCTGGTCCTACACGATCCCGGTAGGCAAGTCCGACATCCTGATCGACGGCTTTATCGACTGGGTGGTGGACAACAAGTCCGACCGCAACGGCGAATACAAATCCAACGTTCACTTCAACCCGCAAATCAAATACGACCTGGGCAAAGCCATCAACTTGCCTGAGCGTCAGCTGTATGTGGGTATCGAGTACGATTACTGGTCAGACAAATACGGTATTGAAGACACCAAGTTCTTTGATACCAACCAGAACACCGCAAGTTTGCTGGTGAAAGTGTTCTTCTGATAAACCTGCGAAATCTGTAGGAGTGAGCTTGCTCGCGATAAATGATAACGCGGTATGTCTTCTGGCTGCGTCTCATGCATCGCGGGCAAGCCTCGCTCCCACAGGAATCTCGTGAGCCCAGAGTTCTGCGTATCTACTCCCACGGCAACGGTTTTCCCGCCCGCACTTTCGAGTTGATCGCACGCAGCAACTCCAAAGGATCACTCTCGGTTTGCGCGTGACTCTGTTCATCGACCCAGGCCGAAACCTGCTTGCGATCCAGATTGGGCCGCAAATGCAGAATCTCGACCAACTGCCGCTCACATTGCTGGGCGTACGCAACAACACTGGAAAACAGTGGGCTATTCATTCAAGTCGACCAGCCATCAGGCCCTGATTAGTTTCCAGACTTTCCCCGCTACCGTAACCAGCAACAGGACCAACGCACCAGCAATGATACCGGCGACCGCGTCCAGCAGAGTAGGCACAACCATCGAAAAACCGCCGACCGTTTGCGCCGCCTGTTCTGTTACGCCTTCGATCCAGTGATGAGCGACCGGCACACCGTGAGTGAGGATACCGCCGCCGACCATAAACATCGCGGCAGTCCCGACGATGGAAAGGATTTTCATCAATACCGGTGCCAGCCACAGCAACCCTGAACCGATACCTTGAACGGCCGACTTGGCGCTTTTCTTCAGATAAAGGCCTAGATCGTCCAGCTTCACGATACCCGCCACCAGACCATATACACCGACAGTGATCAGTACCGCGACGATAACCAACACGCCGACCTGATCCAGAAAGGGCCGGGTGGAGACGACGCCAAGCGCCAGTACGATGATTTCTGCCGAGAGGATGAAGTCAGTGCGAATCGCACCTTTGACCCGATCTTTTTCGAACGCAACCATGTCGACATTCTTGTCGGTTGCAGCCTCCCGCCGTTGCTGACGCTGTTGTTCGGTTTCGGGGTGTAGCCATTTGTGGGCAATCTTCTCAAAGCCTTCGAAACACAGGTAGGCACCGCCGATCATCAACAAAGGCAGAATCGCCCAGGGTGCAAACGCACTGATCAACAACGCTGCCGGTACCAGGATTGCCTTGTTGATCAAAGATCCCTTCGCCACCGCCCAGACCACCGGCAATTCACGGTCGGCGGACACCCCTGTCACCTGTTGCGCATTCAGCGCCAGATCATCGCCCAGCACGCCAGCGGTTTTCTTTGCGGCCAGAGAGACATCATCCAACAGCGTCGCGATGTCATCCAAAAGGGTAAGCAAGCTTCCAGCAGCCACAATCAATATCCTTGAATACGTCATTTAAGTTCGATAGCGCAGCACAATTGATGCCACGCGGCGGCCATTGAAGCACAGCGCGGCCAGAGTCGTTGTCCGATGTTGAGGCGTTCTTGAGGCGGGTGCTACCATGCGCGACCGCCGACCGGGCAAGGAAACCTCTGGTTTATGAGCAGTATTCGCGAGCGCAACAAAGAGCTGATCCTGCGTGCAGCCAGTGAAGAGTTCGCCGACAAAGGCTTCGCGGCCAGCAAAACCAGCGATATCGCTGCCAAGGCTGGTGTGCCCAAGCCCAATGTCTACTACTACTTCAAATCCAAGGAAAACCTTTACCGAGAGGTGCTCGAAAGTATTATCGAACCGATCCTTCGCGCTTCCACTCCCTTCAATCGCGAGGGCGTTCCCGCCGAGGTGCTCAGCGCCTATATCCGCTCGAAGATTGTAATTTCCCGCGACCTGCCGTTTGCCTCCAAGGTATTTGCCAGCGAGATCATGCATGGTGCGCCGCACCTCTCGCCCCAGCAGGTCGAACAGCTCAACGGGCAGGCCAAACACAATATCGATTGTATTCAGGGCTGGATCGACAAGGGCCTGATAGCGCCCATCGACCCGCATCACTTGATGTTCACGATCTGGGCCGCGACCCAGACCTATGCCGACTTCGACTGGCAGATATCGACGGTGACAGGCAAGGCGAAGCTGGAAGGAAGTGATTACGAAGCTGCGACCCAGACAATCATTCGATTGGTGCTCAAAGGCTGCGCTCCGGATATTGAATAGTTCTTGCAGGAGCTGCCGAAGGCTTCGAAGGCACTGCTCCTGACACACTGCTGTTCGCAGCCTTCGGCAGCTCCTACAAAGGGTTGTTAGCAAGACAACGCCATTTTTCGCAGACAACAAAAAACCCGCCGAAGCGGGTTTTTTGTATGACCATTCCGACATCCTGTCAGTAGCCGTCCTGGCGATGGTCGATCATCCCTGATCCCGGAGCGCTTCCTTCGCTGCGGTGATGGATCCAATCTACCGTTCAAATGTGACAGCTCATAGAGCGAAACTCCCTTCCTCGTGTAAGCCTTTCGCTATACCGCACAACATTTCGAGAAATCTCCTGCCGCTCGCTCAGGTTTATCCTTTCAGCGCCGACATCCACTTTAGTAGCGGTGGGCTAGACGACGGGTGTCAAAAAGCTATTATCGAAGCGAGACCGACTTCATTGTGAATCTCACGGCGCACAGCGCTCTACACAATAAAAAATAAGACGGAGCAACCGGTCATGACAATGCGCAGCTTATCCATCAGCCGAAGACTCTGGCTGATCCTCGTCGTTTCCGTGTTGATGCTGTTTATCCTGACAGCCGCCATGCTCAAGCAAGTGCACACGGACCTTTACGCCGCCAAGGCGGAAAAGACCATGCACGTGGTACAGAGCGCCAGTGGCATCCTGGATTATTACCAGGGCCTGGAAGCGGCTGGAACGCTGACCCGTGAGGTCGCACAGAAGCAGGCACTGGATGCCATTCGCGGCATGCGCTACAACAAGGACGATTACTTCTGGATCAACGATATGCGTCCAGTGATGATCATGCACCCCATGAACGCCAAGCTGGTCGGTCAGGACCTGTCAGCCATCAAGGATCCGGACGGTTTCGCAGTCTTCAATGAAATGGTTGCCGTCGCCAAAGAGAAAGGCGCAGGCATGGTTCAGTACCGCTGGCCCAAGCCGGGAGCCAGTGAACCCGTCCAGAAAATTTCCTACATAAAACTGTTCACACCCTGGGGCTGGATTCTCGGCTCCGGTGTGTACGTCGATGACGTGAAAGCAGAATTCCAGCAACAGACGATCAATGCTGCCTTGTTCAGCCTGGCAATCATCGTGATCATGGTGCTGCTGGTCATCATGATTGCACGCAGCATCGTCCGCCCTCTTCGCGACTCCGTGCAGGCCATGGCCGACATCGCCAGTGGCGAAAGCGATCTGACCCGCTCTCTGGAAACTCAAGGCAACGATGAAGTCACGCAACTGGCCAGGCACTTCAACGCCTTCACTGCCAAGCTGCGCGGTGTCGTCTTACAGCTTCAGGCATCGGCCAATGGCCTGGAAAAAGCCTCATCAGATCTGGGCATCAATGCCGAACAGGCCCAGGCACGCAGCCAGCAACAGTCACAGCAGATGGAGCTGGTGGCGACCGCCGTCAACGAAGTGACCTACGGCGTCCAGGATGTAGCAAAAAACGCCGAGCACGCCGCCAACGAAATGCGCGACGCGGAATCTCAGGCGCATCAGGGTCAGGTCAACATCGACAGCAGCCTGCGCCAGATCGATCACCTCTCCGGCACGATCAATCAGGCGGTAGAAGTGATTCGCACGCTGTCTTCGGAAAGCACGCAAATCGGCGGCGTACTTGAGGTGATCAGCTCGATTGCCGAACAGACCAACCTGCTGGCCCTGAACGCAGCTATCGAAGCGGCGCGAGCCGGTGAACAGGGTCGCGGCTTTGCCGTGGTGGCCGATGAAGTTCGCTTGCTGGCCCAGCGCACACAGAAGTCGACAGCAGAAATTCAGAGCATGATCGAACGCTTGCAGACTCACTCTGACGCAGCGGTGAAAGTCATCGCCGACAGCAGCCGCTCATCGCAACTGACCATCGAGCAGGCCAATCAGGCCGGACAAAGCCTGACGTCGATCAGTCAGGCCCTGCGCAACCTCAACAGTCTCAACGCCTCGATTGCCAGCGCGACTCTGCAGCAATCCCATGTAGTAGAGGACATCAACCAGAACGTCACCCAGGCGGCGCAACTGTCCCAGAGCACCGCCATCGCAGCGGAACAGTCCACAGGGGCAAGCGTGCACTTGCGGGAAATGAGTGAACACTTGAATGGGCTGTTGAGGCAGTTCCGGGTTTAGACATTTTCGAACCGGTAGGAGCCAACTTGTTGGCGAGGTGGTGCATCAGGAAAACCGCTCGCCAACAAGTTAGCTCCTACCGGTTTTGTGCGCCCCAGACAATGCAATCCAAAGCCGGAAATTTGCGTAGACTGCTCCGATCTTGAATTCGGAATGCACCATGGACAACACCATCAGTCGCCGCGAACAGTTACGCATTGTTATCTTCCAGAACGATACGCCTGCCGGACGACGCTTCGACAAAACGTTACTCGTGGTTATCCTTTGCAGCCTGATTGTGGTGGTTCTCGACAGCATTCCTGCGGTACACGCCAATTACGGTGACTGGTTGGCGTATGCGGAATGGGGCTTCACCGCCATATTCATCGTTGAATACGTTCTGCGACTCTACTGCTCTCCGCAACCTCTGAAATACGCCTTTAGCTTCTATGGCCTGGTGGACTTGCTGGCCATCGTGCCCGGCATCCTCGCAATCTATTACACCGACGCGCAGTACCTGCTTATTGTGCGCGTCGTCCGCATGTTGCGAATTTTCCGGGTGCTCAAACTCAGCCCATACCTGAAGCAGGCCAATTACCTGCTTTCGGCGCTACGCGGCAGCAAGCAGAAGATCATCGTGTTTTTGCTGACTGTGTCTACGCTAGTGGTGGTGTTCGGCACGCTGATGTACGTGATCGAGGGTCCCGAGCATGGTTTTACCAGCATCCCGAAAGGCATCTATTGGGCGATCGTGACCCTGACGACTGTGGGCTATGGCGATATCGTGCCCAGAACTGCGGTCGGCCAAATGCTCTCGGCACTGGTGATGATTACCGGTTACTCGATCATCGCTGTCCCCACCGGGATCTTTACTGCGGAGCTCGCCACGGCCATGCGTGGCGAACAGCTCAAGCATGATTGCCCGGTCTGTTCGAAGAACAGTCACGAGCACGGCGCGGCGTTTTGTTCGCGCTGTGGCAATGCGCTTTTCCCGCGCGTTGAAAACAAGGCATAAGCAAATGCCTTTTAAGTCTTTAAGAGCGTGTAGCTGCGCGGCTATAGTCGCGGGCACTATGCCATGAACATCTGGCCATCAACATCTGGCCATCAATGTCGGTACATCCAAAAAAGGAATTGCGCAGTGAACAAACTTTTCGCCGCTTCGTTACTCGCCGCTGGCCTGGCTTTCGGCAGCGCGGCCCAGGCCGCCCCGACCCTGCTCAACGTGTCGTATGACGTAATGCGTGACTTCTACAAGGACTACAACGCTGCGTTCCAGAAGCACTGGCAGGCCGAGCACAAGGAAAACATCACTGTGCAGATGTCCTTCGGCGGCTCCAGCAAGCAAGCCCGCTCGGTCATCGATGGCCTGCCGGCTGACGTGATCACCATGAACATGGCCACCGACATCAACGCTTTGGCTGACAATGGCGAACTGGTACCGAAGAACTGGGTAACCCGCCTGCCAGACAACAGTGCGCCGTTCACTTCGGCCACCGTATTTATCGTCCGCAAGGGCAACCCAAAAGCGTTGAAAGACTGGAACGACCTGGTCAAGGACGGCGTGGAAGTTATCGTACCTAACCCGAAAACTTCCGGTAACGGCCGCTACACCTACCTGTCGGCGTGGGGCTATACCCTGAAAAACGGCGGTGATGAAGCCGCTGCCAAGCAATTCGTCGGCAACCTGTTCAAACACGTACCCGTGCTGGATACCGGTGGCCGTGGCGCAACCACCACCTTCATGACCAACCAGATTGGCGACGTGCTGATCACCTTTGAAAACGAAGCAGAAATGATCGCCCGTGAATTCGGCCGTGATCAGTTCGAAGTGGTCTACCCGAGCGTGTCCGCAGAAGCAGAGCCGCCAGTCAGCGTGGTAGATAAAGTCGTCGACAAGAAAAACAGCCGCGCCGCCGCCGAGGAATACCTGAAATACCTGTGGTCCCCGGAAGGTCAGGAAATCGCTGCCAACAACTACCTTCGTCCACGCGATCCAGCAGTACTGGCCAAATACACCGACCGCTTCCCGAAAGTTGATTTTCTTTCAGTAGAGAAAACCTTTGGCGACTGGCGCACCGTGCAGAAAACTCACTTTGCTGATGGTGGAGTGTTTGATCAGATTTATTCTGGTCAGTAATCAGTCTTAGTCGTATAAATAACGGCGGTCTTAGGGTCGCCGTTATTTATCTTCACCTCCCCGTTCAGTTCGTCAGGTTTATACCTGTAGAAAACAGTCCCTTCATCCAGCAAACGTAACGGCGCAACGCCGAAGCAGGGCCGAGTGAGGTCCATCCTTTATTCCCGTGTTTATGTGGACTACCTGAACCAGGCTCGATAACCCCTGTAGAGCGCAACGCTATAGAGGTTTTCGATCATATCGATCAATTAATTCGATCCACTTCAACGTAAGTTTTTACTTTCTCAGGTCGATAACTCAAAGGAATGAAAATCAACGGTGAGAACGTAATGAAATCTTCGTGGCTGGACAACTTGAATGTGAGTAAAAAGTTGGGCATTGGCTTTGGCGCCATTCTGATTGGCGTGCTGACAGTCACGGCGATTGGCTACGCCAGCACCAACCTGCTCATTGAGCGCTTGGCTAAAGCCGCCAGAGTCGCGGAAGTGAAAGCCAATGTGCTGGACGTAAAAGTCGCCGCACAAACTTACTCCGCAACCCCAAATGCCGGCACCGCGAAAGCTTATATCGAAGGCTTGGCGTCTTTGAATGAAACCATTCAAAAAGGCCTGCAGATTCTGACAGTACCCGGCAATGTCGTGATGTTAAGAGGTATTGGTGATCAGGCCACCAGCCTCAGGCAGACTTTCGACCAATTGGTGAATAACAACCAGAAAGCTGATGACGCTCTGAAACCACTTATCAAGGTTTCCGATGAAGTGAGTGCCACCTTCGAAAATCTGCTGCAGAAGACGCTGGACGACGCGGCGCGTTCACCGGATCAAAACGGTATCGAGCACGTGAGGATCGCTGGCGACCTGCGCAATGGCATGACCAACTTCCGTTTGATATTCCGCCGCTACCTGAGTATCCCTACCGAAGATAATCGTCAGGCAACATTTAAAACTGCGGACACCCTGATAGCCGACGTCACAGCAGCCCGCGATAAGCTGCCGAGCCAGGCCAATAGTGCCGTTGATACGGCGCTGGTTGCACTGCGTCAATACAAAGTATTGATGGCAGAAATTTCGCAGTTGATGCAACAAAACGATCAAATGCGCGATGCGTTGCAACAAAAGGCGAGCGCCGCAGTTAAAAGCGCGGACGAACTAATGGCGGCGCAGGTCATTGCCGCCAACCGGGAAAAGAGCACCGCTGTTATCCAACTGTTGAGCGTGGCATTCATCGTCCTGCTGCTAGGTGTATTGGCTGCGGTGTTGATTACTCGCCAAATCACTCGTCCTCTTGGCGCCAGTGTCATTGCCGCCCGACGCATTGCCGACGGAGATTTGACTAACGACCTAAGCACCAGTCGTAAAGACGAATTGGGCTTGCTTCAGAACACCATGCAGCACATGACCACCTCATTGCGCGAGCTGATCGGCGGTATTAGCAACGGGGTGACGCAGATTGCAACCTCAGCCGAGGAGCTTTCGGCCGTGAGCGAACAGACCAGCGCCGGGGTCACTCAGCAAAAAATGGAAGTCGACCAGGTCGCCACCGCGATGAATGAAATGGCGTCGACCGTACAGGAAGTTGCGCAAAACACTGAGGACGCCTCACAAGCCGCCAGACAGGCCAGCGAGCGCGCAGCCCACGGTAGTAGCGTAGTGCAAAACACCACTCGGGAAATAGGCCAACTGGCCGGAGAGGTGGAGCAATTGGCGGGGGCGATGCAGCGTCTGAACAATGACAGCGACAAGATCGGCAGTGTCATTGACGTGATCAAAGCGGTCGCAGAGCAAACCAACCTGCTGGCACTCAACGCCGCAATTGAAGCCGCACGCGCTGGCGAACAGGGTCGTGGTTTTGCTGTGGTGGCCGATGAAGTACGATCGCTGGCCCAGCGTACGCAGAACTCTACAAGGGAAATCGAAGAGCTGATCCAGGCCCTGCAACAGGGTGCTGGCGCAGCTTCGAATCTGATGACAGCCAGCAGACAACGTACTGAAGGCACCGTGGAGCTGTCTCGTCAGGCCGAGCAGGCGCTGCTGGAAATTACTCAGTCAATAGGCACGATCGAGCAGATGAGCCAGCAAATCTCAGCCGCCGCGGAGCAACAGACCGCTGTCACTGACGAAATCAACCGCAGCATTATCAGCGTACGTGATGTAGCTGACCAATCCGCCGCCGCGAGCGAGCAAAGCGCAGCCTCTACTATCGAGCTGGCACAGCTGGGCAGCAGGCTACAAACCATGGTCGCCCGCTTTAAAGTTTAATGGGGCTCGCAGAATTTACAAAATACCTTAGGGTCGCCGTTTTTTTGCCTGGAGAAACACAACGGTACTGTCGCCCCTAACGCTGCGTACCTGACACCGCACTGTCACGCAGCAAACATTGGATCTGTAGGAGCTCACCGAGGTCACGAGGCCAGCGATAGCGCAGTGTCAGGCAAACCGATATCGCTGGCCTCGTGACCTCGGTGAGCGCCTACAAGATCGGGTTCAATCTGGAAGATTGCAGTGTGTTAAACGGGAGCCCTGCTATCTCAATTCCCGAACTGCTTACCCAACCCCGCCGGCACACCGCTGGAGTCCGTCTCCTGCCATGGCCCATTGCGGCCAGTGGACCAGGTCCAGCCGTTGTTCCAGCGGTAGTAGGTGCGCTGGCGGTAGAAGGTGTCTGTTTCATCGTCCAGAACGTGTACACCCAGGCTCGCGTCCCAGTGGCTGTTGCCACCCGGTGGCGGTGCGAAGTTGCTGGAGGTCTTCGGGCCTGCTGCAGGTGCTTTCGGGGTCGGCGTGGGTGTTGGCGTGCTCGGCGTACCGGGTTGGGATTTACCAGGCAGCGTCGGGATCGGCTCCTGGCTGCGCGGTCCGGTGGGCTGGACCGCACAGGCGCTCAAGCCCATAACCAGACCCAATAACGTAATACGTGCGGCTGCGCGGTACATAAGCGTGTGCTCTCTACTGATCAGGGCTGTCGATGGTCAGTGTCTGCAAGACCGTGGTGTTGCTCGCCAGCGGTTTGCTGCGGCCGATCCACTCACCGGTGGTCGGCTGACCTGCGCGGGATATCCGTGCCACGAGTTGGACTTCCGGAAAGTTCGACAGTTTCAGTTGCGGCATCATCGCGTCCGCATCGCCCAGTTCGACTTCAATGGGCAAGTCTGCCACCGTCACTCGCTTGACTGCCAATGGCGCCGGAGGGCCGCCTACCGCGCGGGCGAAGATGAATACGCTGTCACCCGGCGCTGCTTTGGCTTTCAGGTCAGCGGCCAGAGTGACACGCACTTTGATAGATGCGGTTTTATTCACCACTGCGGCAGGCGGTTCAACCTTGCCACCGCTTTCGGCGAGCTTTTCAGTGGCGCGGGCAATGCCGCCTTCCAGTGCTTGCCGGGATGGATCCTGCGCAGGCAGAACAGCCAACAGGCGCTTCCAGTAATCAACGGCCTGTTGGTAATGCTGGCTTTCAAAAGCAGCAATCCCTAACAGACCAAGGCTGGTGACTTCCTTGGGGTCCCCCTGCAACGCCTCATTGGTCAGGGCTTGCACCTGAGGGCTGAGTTTCTTGTCACTGGCAAAGTACAGCGCTTGCGCCCACTGACCGAGCAGTTCGGGCTGACGACCTGCCAGCGCGACGGCTCGTTCGAACATTGCAGCAGCGTCAGCCGGGCGATCCTGAGCCATGTAGGTGCGGGCCAGGAAGTATACCCCCTCAGCCGAATCCGGCTGGGCTTTAACGGCACGCTCCAGGCGATTGGTCATCTCGGCAATCGAGCCAGAAGGCTGGGCGAATTCGCGAGTCAGCTCAACCTTGTCACTGGCACCAAAATGCAGATAAAGACCGATACCCATCAGCGGCACCAGAAATGCAACCAGCAGTGGCAAGGTTTTGCCCAGGCGCGAGGTACGCAGCGGTTCAGCCCCCTCTGTGTCTGCCAGCAACTCACGGGCCGCTTCGGCGCGCCCGCTGTCCATTTGCGTCGAGGTCAGTACGCCCTGCTCCTGCTGACCTTGCAGTTCGGCAACGCGCTCCTGATATAAAGCAACGTTGAGCGCGGTACGGTCTTCTTCACTTTGCGCGCGACGGCCACGCAGGACGGGGATCAGCAGGAAACTCATGGCCACCAGCAACAGCAGGCCGGCGGCTAGCCAGAAATCAATCATTCGCGGTTTTTATCCAGCAGATTTGCGAGGCGCTGACGCTCCTCGTCGGAAAGCACATCGGTTTCCTCGCGACCCTGGCCACGACGACGCACGACAATCACACCAATCACCACCAGGCCACCGATCAGCAACCCGGCAGGCCCAAACCACAACAGCCAGGTTTTGGCGCTCAACGCAGGCTTGTAGCGCACGAAGTCGCCGTAGCGATCAACCATGAAGTCGATGATCTGCTGATTGCTCTGCCCTTCGCCGAGCATGCGGAAAATCTCTTTGCGCAGGTCTGCAGCGATGGGGGCGTTTGAATCGGCGATGTCCTGATTCTGGCACTTGGGGCAACGCAGCTCTCTGGTCAGCTCGGCATAGCGCGCGCGTTCGGCGTCATCACGAAACTCGTAAGCATCGATGGCGGCATGCGCCACGCTGACAATGCCAAGGCTGAAAACCACTGCGGCGAGTAAACGCTTCATTGACGCGCCTCATCCACAAGGCCCTGATACAGGCCAGCGAGTTTTTCACGCCAGACGGTTTCATCCACGACACCGACAAACTTGTGACGAATGATGCCCTTGCTGTCGATCAGGAAGGTTTCCGGTGCGCCATAGACGCCGAGGTTCAAGCCCAGGCTGCCTTCGTCATCACGAATGTTCAGCTGATACGGGTTATGAAAATCCTTGAGCCACTTCAAGGCATCAGCATTGATGTCCTTATAGTTGACCCCGTAGATGACCACGCCCTGCTGCGCCAGCTTGTTCAGCACTGGATGCTCAACCCGGCAGGCGACACACCAGGTGCCCCAGATGTTGACCAGTGCCGGTTTGCCCAGCAGATCAGCACGGGTGATGATCCGGTCGCTTTGCACATCCCGCAGGGAAAACTCCGGGAATGGTTTGTCGATCAACGCCGAGGGCAGCTCGGCCGGGTTCAGATACAAACCGCGATACAGAAACACCGCGACGCCAAGAAACAGCACCAGCGGCAACAGCATGATCCAGCGCCTCATACCGCAGCCTCCATGCCCAAGGCATCACGCACCTTGCTTTTCACTTTGACCCGATAGCGCTTGTCCATCGCCGCCAGCACACCGCCCAAGCCTGTGATCAAACCACCGAACCAGATCCAGCGCACAAACGGTTTGACGTGAACACGTACGGCCCAGGCGCCATCCCCCAGCGGCTCGCCCATGGCCACGTAAAGATCGCGAGTGAAACCAGCGTCGATACCGGCTTCGGTCATCATCGACTGCTGCACGGTGTAGAGGCGCTTTTCAGGGTGCAGGATGGTCACTTGCCTGTCGCCTTCAAGTACGCGAACTGTGCCGCGATCAGAGGTGAAATTTGGCCCCTGATAATGCCGGGCACCTTCGAACACGAACGTATAACCGCCCAGCTCCATGGATTCGCCTGGCGACAGGCGCAAGTCCCGCTCGGCGCTGTTCTGGCTGGACAACACCACGCCGAGGGCGCACACCGCGATACCGATATGAGCGAGCTGCATCCCCCAGTAACTGCGGGTCAGACTGCGTGAACCTTTGATCAAACCTTTGTGGCGGGTCTTGTCCAGCAGATCGCGGACACCCGCCAACAACACCCAGGCAGCCAGCATGAAAGTTGCCATCACCGCCCAGTGGAAATCATCCATCGCGAAACCGGCGATCACCGCAAGAACAGCGCTGCCGATCAGCACAGGCGCGAGCATGCTTGCCAGCCATTTGACCGGAGTGTCTTTCCAGCGCACCAGCACACCAATGGCCATGACCGCCATGAGCAAGCCCATCAAGGGCACGAACAGCGCGTTGAAGTATGGCGGGCCTACGGACATCTTCGCGCCACTCATGGCGTCGAGTACCAGTGGATACAAGGTGCCGAGCAGAATCATCGATGCGGCGACCACCAGCACCAGGTTGTTGCCCAGCAGCAGGGTTTCCCGGGACCACAGGCCGAAGCCAACGTGGCTTTTGACCACCGGCGCGCGGAAGGCAAACAGTGTCAGCGAACCGCCGACCACGAACAGCAGGAAAATCAGGATGAAAACGCCGCGCTCCGGATCAGAGGCGAAGGCATGCACCGACGTCAGCACGCCGGAGCGAACCAGGAATGTCCCCAGCAGGCTCAGAGAAAATGCAGCGATGGCGAGCAGTACCGTCCAGCTTTTGAACACGCCCCGTTTTTCGGTCACAGCCAGCGAATGTATCAACGCAGTGCCGACCAGCCATGGCATGAACGAGGCGTTTTCCACCGGATCCCAGAACCACCAGCCGCCCCAGCCAAGTTCGTAATAGGCCCACCAGGAGCCCAAGGTAATGCCGACACCGAGGAATGCCCAGGCGACGATGGTCCACGGACGTGACCAGCGCGCCCATGCGGCATCGAGCCGCCCGCCCAGCAACGCGGCAATGGCAAACGCGAACGCCACCGAGAAACCGACATAGCCCATGTAAAGCATCGGCGGATGGACGATCAGCCCAATGTCCTGCAGCAGCGGATTAAGATCGCGGCCGTTGGCGGGCACTTGCGGCAGGATGCGGGAGAAAGGGTTGGAGGTCAGAATCAGGAACAGCATGAAGCCGACGCTGATCATGCCCATGACGGCCAGCACCCGGGCAAGCATCACTTGCGGCAACTGACGGGAAAATATCGAAACAGCGAACGTCCAGGCACCGAGAATCAATGCCCAGAGCAGCAACGAGCCTTCATGCGCGCCCCATACGGCGCTGAACTTGTAGTACCAGGGCAAGGCGCTGTTGGAGTTTTCGGCGACATAAGCCACGGAAAAATCGTCGACCATGAACGCGTAGGTAAGACAACCAAAGGCGAAGACCAGAAAGCTGAATTGCCCCCAGGCAGCGGGTTGTGCGAGGCCCATCCACAGGCGGTCGCCACGCCAGGCACCAATCAACGGCACGCTGGCCTGCACGACGGCGAAGCAAAGCGCCAGAATCATGGCCAGATGGCCGAGTTCAGGAATCATGATCAGCCCTGCTTCGATGGTGTTGAAGAAATCGGGGCGGGTTGACCGCTTTCCTTGAGCGCCTTGGTGACTTCCGGTGGCATGTACTTTTCATCGTGCTTGGCCAGCACTTCATCGGCGACGACCACGCCATCTGCGCCGAGCTTGCCAAGGGCGACAATGCCCTGCCCTTCGCGGAAGAGGTCCGGCAGGATGCCACGGTAGGTAATGGTTACGGCCTTGTTGAAATCGGTGACGATGAATTTCACGTCCAGCGAGTCCGGAGAGCGCTGCAAGGAGCCTTTTTCCACCATGCCGCCCGCACGAATCCGCGTATCCAGCGGCGCTTCGCCATTGGCAATCTGGGTCGGGGTGTAGAACAGGTTGATGTTTTCTTTCAAGGCGCTCAAGGCCAGTGTCACGGCGATGCTGACACCGGCGAGGATCGCCACGATGATCAACAGGCGCTTTTTACGCAGCGGATTCACTTCTGTTTCTCCCAGCGCAGGCGACGCGCCTCTTGTTGCAGGTAACGCCGACGTGCCAGCAACGGCAACGCCACATTGATCGCCAGCACCACAAAACAGATGCCATAGGCCGACCAGACGAACAGACCATGATGACCCATGGCCAGAAATTCGCCGAATGAATCAAATTTCATGGTGCCTCTCCCTTCACCGGCGGCTGCCCCAGGGATTTGAGCACTTCGGCCTTGACCCAACTGGCCCGGGCTTCACGCTTGAGCACCTCAAGGCGCATGCGCAGCAAAACGATCGCGCCGAAGAAGCAATAGAAACCCAGTACCGTAAACAGCAGCGGCAGCCACATTTCCGCAGGCATCGCCGGTTTTTCGGTGAGGCTGAATGTGGCGCCCTGATGAAGGGTGTTCCACCACTCCACCGAGTATTTGATGATCGGAATATTGATCACCCCGACAATGGCCAGCACTGCACAGGCCTTGGCGGCGCTGTCGCGGTTGCTGATGGCGTTGCTGAGGGCGATCAGGCCCAGATAAAGGAACAGCAAAATCAGCATCGAGGTAAGGCGCGCATCCCAGACCCACCACGAGCCCCAGGTGGGCTTGCCCCAGATAGCCCCGCTGATCAGCGCTAACGCCGTCATCCAGGCACCGATGGGCGCAGCACTTTGCAGCGCGACGTCGGCGAGTTTCATTTTCCACACCAGCCCGACCACGCCGCAGACCGCCAGCATCACGTAGCAGGACTGGGCGAGCATGGCGGCCGGAACATGGATATAGATGATGCGAAAGCTGTTGCCCTGCTGGTAATCCGGCGGCGCGAAGGCCAGGCCCCAGACGACGCCGATGCCGATCAGCAACACCGCGGCGATACTCAGCCAGGGCAGCAGACGCCCACTGATGCCGTAGAACCATTTAGGGGAACCGAGCTTGTGGAACCACGCCCAGCTCAACCCGCGTTTAGCGTTGTCTTTCATCACGCTGCCTTTCATCAAACTGCCTTCTCACGGTGTCGCTCGGGCTTGCTGCTGACTAAAAAAGCCATTCAGGCAGAACCTCATTTATTCGCCGACGCTGATCTTCAGGCCAGCCGCTATTGCAAAGGGGGTCAGGGTAACCGCAAGCGCGGTCAGGCTGCCGAGCCAGAGCAGGTAACCCGTCGCAGGCATACCTTGCAGTGCCGCTTGCAGCGCGCCACTTCCCAGAATCAGGACCGGGATATACAACGGCAGAATCAACAGGGCCAGTAACAAACCGCCTCGCTTCAGCCCCACCGTCAACGCCGCGCCGACGGCACCGAGCAGACTCAATACCGGCGTCCCCAACAGCAATGACAGTAACAACACCGGCAGGCACTGAGT
Source organism: Pseudomonas syringae group sp. J309-1 (assembly GCF_032582135.1). NCBI lineage: Bacteria > Pseudomonadati > Pseudomonadota > Gammaproteobacteria > Pseudomonadales > Pseudomonadaceae > Pseudomonas > Pseudomonas syringae group sp. J309-1. Next base: position 27,244 of record NZ_JAWHNU010000054.1, read on the forward strand.
GGGCAAACCCAGCATCAGTGCCAGCAGCGGCGCCAACAATACCAGTGCCAGCCCGGAAAAGGTCCAATGAGCCAGCACTTTGGCCAGCACCAGCATCGCCAGAGAGTGCGAGGAAAGCACCCATTGCTCCAGAGAGCCGTCCTCGAAATCGCTACGGAACAGGCCGTCCAGCGAGAGCAGCACCGATAACAGAGCCGCTACCCAGACTAATCCCGGCGACAAGGTTTGCAACAGTTGCGTCTCCGGACCGACCGCTAGCGGGAACAACGCAATGACAATCGCAAAGAACACCAACGGGTTGGCCAACTCGGCGGGACGCCTGAACAACAAGCGTGCCTCGCGTGCGATCAACAGGGTAAACACATGACTCATACGGCCCATTGCCCCAGATCAATATCGCGATAACCGGCCGGTGTACGGCTCAAGGTGTGGTGAGTGGTCAACACAATCATGCCGCCCCGCTCGCAGTGCCCGGCCAGATGTTCCTCCAGTTGCGCGACGCCTTGCTTGTCCAGCGCCGTGAAAGGTTCGTCTAGGATCCAGACCGGCGGACTGTCCAGATACAAGCGCGCCAGCGCGACCCGTCGCTGCTGCCCGGCCGACAAGGTGTGACACGGGACGTCTTCGAACCCTGCAAGACCGACGGCTTGGAGAGCCTGCCAGATAGCCGCTGATTCAACCGGACGATGTAGCGCACTCAGCCAGACAAGGTTTTCCACCGGGGTCAGCAAATCCTTGATGCCCGCCGCATGGCCGATCCAGAGCAGATTACGGGCCAGCTGGATTCGTTGTTCGCTCAACGGCAAGCCGTTGACCAGCACCTGGCCCGCAGTCGGCTGCATGAGTCCGCAGAGCAGGCGCAAAAGACTGGTCTTGCCGCTGCCATTAGGACCACTGATCTGCAGCATGTCGCCAGCGTTTACGTGCACGTCGAGGTGCTCGAAAAGCATTCGCCAGTCGCGCTCGCACGCCAGATCAATGGCTTGCAGAAAAGGTACAGAAGGAGTCATCAGATGTCCCGGTGCCGCATAGTCGCATCAGAACACAGCGCGGAAAATGCGGTCTGAGGAAATGGCTGTTCAAGTCAGCTTTGAAACGGCCGTTACATTGGCAACTTCATTTGTATCGGTGGCTGCCACAGCGGGCCGCATTATACATGGCATGTCCGCCACAAGAGGGCATTTTCAACAGGTCGCTATTCCATGACAGGTGACATCACCAGCCTTCAACCGACTACCGCCGCTGCCGCTCTGGGCCGCGCAGGCCTCTCCCCGGCGCAAGTGCTTCAACTCCTCCAGCCGATGGAAAACCTTATAAAGCCGGGCGAGACTGTCGCTGCCGAGGTGATCACCCTCAAGCAACTGCAACAGAATTTTCAGTTACTGATCAAGATCGCGTTGGGTAATGGTCTACAGACCAGCGTCAGTGTAACCAGCCCCCTGCCCCTCACGCCGGGCACTACGCTCTCAATCTCGCAAGCGTCCCCCAATGCGCTGACCATGACCTTGCAACAGGTCAACACTGCATTGAATAACCTGCAGACCAGCATCGACACTGAAAAGTTACCGCAAGGCACATTGCTGCAGGCGCGGGTGCTGACGACTCAGGTCGTGGCTGATGCCGTGAATCAACTGACCGGCTTGGGGACGGCGCAACCTGGTACACAATCCGCCGCACAGCCAGCCCTGTATAAATCCATTGTGGTTCTGCTTAATACGGCCTTGGCGGGCACCAGCCTGAGCATCGAAAGCCCTCAGCCGTTGCGCCCCGGCTCATTGCTGAGCGCCCAGGTGCTGGGCAGCCAGTCGCTAAATTTCGTGCCGCTGCCCAGCAACCTTGATCAATTGGCGGTGACCCAGCAACTCACCAATCAGCAAAACCGTCAGGGTTCGCTGGACGTGCTGATCAATGCGCTGCGCAACCTTCAACCCCCTCCTTCTACATCGTCTGCGCCCTCAACACCGTTGCAAGCGAGCATTCAGCAGTTGCTGGCAGACTTGCCGGACATGGAGCAAATGAGCAATCCCCGCGTCGTCGCCCAGGCGATCAATGCCAGCGGCCTGTTCATGGAGGCAAAGCTGCTCTCGGGAATGAACCCGACGGCGATGCCAGACATGAAGGCCAACCTGATGCAACTCATCGCGCAGTTGCTGCCCGGTTTGCCCGCCAACACCAGCTATGACGCGGCTGCCGCCTCCAACATGCTGGCGCGAACCATGCCCGGTGTATTGCGTAGCGCGCTGGGCACCATGGGACTGGTCGCGCCACCGCCATTGCCAGTCCATTTCCCGCTGCCCTCGCGAGCGATCAAGAGCGGCAAAGAGGATGACCTGGAGATTCTGCTGAAACTCGCTGCCGCAGCCGTTTCACGCGTGCAGAGTCATCAGTTGGGTAGCCTGGAGCAGACCCGGACCAACGCTGACGGTACTCAAGTGACCGCTTGGCAACTGGAAATCCCGATGCGCAACGGCCAGGACATCGTGCCGATGCAGGTCAAGATACAGCGCGAAGACATGCCGGAAAAAGACAGCAATCAGGAGAAGGACGACAGCGAGCCGAAGGACGTACGGGAGAAACTCTGGAAGATCGACCTGGCCTTCGATCTGACGCCCCTTGGCGCACTTCAGGTTCAGGCGCAATTGCACCGTGGCAAGTTGTCGAGCCAGCTGTGGGCCGAACGCGCTGACAGTGCTGCCCTGATCAGCAATGAACTCGGGTATTTGCGCGAGCGGTTGATCGCCTCCGGCCTTGAAGTCGGTGAGTTGGCTTGCAGTCAGGGCGTACCCCATCAGGGTCCGCGCACTACCCTTCAACAACGCTGGATCGACGAGAACGCCTGATGAGCAAACCCGACCAAAACCCGCGCCAGGCGATCGCGCTGACTTACGACGGTACGCACACGCCGACCTTGAGCGCCAAAGGTGACGATCAGTTAGCCGAAGCTATTCTGGCCATTGCCCGGGAATATGAGGTGCCTATTTATGAGAATGCCGAGCTGGTCAAGTTACTGGCGCGTATGGAGCTGGGCGACAGCATTCCAGAGCCGCTGTATCGGACCATTGCGGAGATCATTGCTTTTGCATGGCATTTGAAGGGCAAGTTTCCGGTGGGTCAGGATCCGGATGCACCGCCGGTGGAGCGGGATATTACGCCTAAGTGGTGAAGCTACTTTTGTGTACATATCCGTTGCTGGGTTATGGCGGATATTGGTTGCGCCCTTACGGCGCGTCACTTTCGAAGATCCGGAAGCCGGCCCAGACGAAAGTAACCAAAGCGCTCTTGCCCCACCACTTGGCACCTCGCTGTCGCTCGGTGTACCCGCCCGCACATCCTGAACCGTGGGCCGCCGCAATGGGCCATCCATGGCCCGGTGCGGCTAAACCGGCATCCTTGCCGGTTTAGCCACACTTCAGAATCTGCGTTCGGCCAGCGTGATTAACGGGGCGCCTCAGATCAAAATCAACAGCGCGGCGGCCTGATAGCCGACCTGATGTGTGAACTTACCGACACTCTGTAGGAGCTGCCGAAGGCTGCGATTCGGTGTGTCATACGAAGAATGCGTTGGCTGTCGGGACGTCTCGCGAACAAGTTCGCTCCTACCCAGGCTGTGTGAAAACCTCCCGAGCCAATTAGCTGGCTAAAAAACGCTCAAAAAAACGCGCTCCTACGTGAGTTTGAGGTCTGTGACCCACACAAACTTTTAAAGATTTCACGTGAGCGCGCGCAGTTTGCTTTTGCCTGAGGGTTTTCACACGGTCTGTACCGTTCCGCGGTGGTAACCAAAAGGCTCTTGCCCCATCACTCGGCACCTCGCTGTCGCTCGGTGTACCCGCCCGCAGATCCTGAATCGTGGGCCGCCGCAATGGGCCATCCATGGCCCAATGCGGCTAACCCGGCGTCCTGCCGGGTTGCCCACGCTTCAGAATCTGCGTTCGGCCAGCGTGATTTAACGGGGCGCCTCAGATCAAAATCAACAGCGCGGCGGCCTGATAGCCGACCTGATGCGTGAACTTACCGATATTCGGTAGGAGCTGCCGAAGGCTGCGATTCGGTGTGTCATACGAAGAATGCGTTGGCTGTCGGGACGTCTCGCGAACAAGTTCGCTCCTACCGTTCCGCGGTGAAACCGCTGCTTTTGATCTTGATCTGAGGCGCCCCGTTAAACCACGCCGGCCGGAATTCGATATTGCTGCGTGGGGCAAACCGGCAGGGATGCCGGTTTAGCCGCCTCAGGCCATGGATGGCCGGTGGCGGCGGCCCCACGCAGCAATGTCGGATTACGGGCATGCCGAGCGACAGCGAGGCACCCAGTGGTGGGGCAAGAGCGTTTTGCTTACTTTTGTCTGGGCCGGCTTCCGGATTTCAAAAGTGAGGCGCTGTAAAAGCGCAACCAATATCCGCCATCACCCCAGAAACGGATATGTCCCCACAAGGTGGAGGAACGTCCGCTATCACCCCTGATTATGACTATGCAGCTTGCTCATCAACTGAGCCTCTGCCTGAGTCAAACCACAGGCCTGAGTGAGTTCATCGACGCTGGCGCCCATGCCGACCAGGCGTGCGGCCTGGGCGAAAGAAAGAGTTGATGGGTCGCGCTGCTCCAATGCGGTGAGTTTGTCGGGCAAAGGCCCGACAGTCGCCCGCAGCTCGTGCAAGGCCTCACCCATCTTGACGGTACCGCTCTGGAAATGGTCCACCCGCCTGGCCAGCTCCCGAAAGCGCTGATCACGTAAAACGTCCAACTCTTCCCTTTTCAGTTCGAGCTGGCGCTGACGCTTGGTGTAAGTGATAAACCAACCCAGGGTCACTACCCAGAGAATCCCCAGGAAAATGACAGCTACCTCAATCAATCAGATGTTCTCCAGCTCAGACCACTCTTCTTCGGACATCATCTTGTCCAGCTCGACAAGGATCAACAGCTCGCCGTTCTTGTTGCAGACGCCCTGAATGAACTTGGCGGATTCGTCGTTACCCACGTTTGGTGCAGTTTCCACCTCAGACTGACGCAGGTAAACCACTTCGGCAACGCTGTCGACCAGAATACCGACCACTTGCTTGTCGGCTTCGATGATCACGATACGGGTGTTGTCGCTGACTTCAACCGGGTCCAGACCAAAACGCTGACGCGTGTCGATCACGGTCACGACGTTACCGCGCAGGTTGATGATACCCAGTACGTAGCTTGGAGCGCCCGGTACGGGAGCGATCTCGGTGTAGCGCAGCACTTCCTGAACCTGCATCACGTTGATGCCGTAAGACTCGTTATCCAGGCGGAAAGTAACCCACTGCAGAATAGGATCTTCGGAACCTTGTGCGGACGACTTCTTCATAACCCCAACCCCTCGCGTGTGTGCTGTGCAGGAGGCGTGCTGTACGCCCCCTCTTGATTATTTGGTTTTGTGCATCTGCTTGACCGCGCCACTGGCTATCAACTCGGCCAACTCTGAAACATCCAGCAAGGCGCACATGTGCTCTATCACTGTGCCCGCCAACCAGGGACGTTGCCCTCGCTGGGTACGCCATTTGATCTCCTTTGGGTCAAGGCGTAGCGAGCGACTGACCTGATGCACCGCCAACCCCCACTCGTAGCCTTGAACCGAAATTACGTACTGCAAGCCCTGGCGAAAATCATCGCGATAGCGATCCGGCATGATCCAGCGCGCGGTATCCAGGACTTTCAGATTACCGCTCTGGCTCGGCAGGATTCCGAGGAACCATTCCGGCTGACCAAACAGCGGCGTCAAATCATGTCCGGCCAAGGGATAAATCGAACCCAGGCAAACCAACGGTACTGCCAGCGTCAAACCGGCCACATCAAACAGCAGGCATTCGAACGGCTCTTCTGCCCATGCAGGTCGGCCGTCGCTGGTAGGCGGCGGCGTGGGTGTGCCATGGGCGGTTGCGAGATGTACTTCGGCAACCGGCTCGATCAACTCAACCTCTTGCACCGGAACCACTTCCGCGACTTCCGGCACCACTTCAACTTCAACCCGCGCCACTACTGGAGTCGCAACCGGCACGACCACTGGCGCAGCGACTGCAACCGGCACAGCGACAGGCGCAGGTGCGGCAACGGCCACCGCTATCGGTGTCGCCAGCGCCTGCATGCGCTTGTCATGTTCCTGCTCCTCACGCACCGCTGCTTCGAAATCATCCTCAGCCGAGAACTGCGGTTCGGCTGGCAATACTTCGGGCAAATCTTCGGTGGCGTCCTGAAGCAGCGCATCCAGATAAGACTGCAGCGCCAACTGCGGTCGTGTTGCTATCTCTACAGGCCGATTCAGGTTCATACAGGTGCCACACAATGATTGACGCGTTTACCGCTTGAAAGAGTTATCGGCCAATGTAAGCCCCGACTTGAATGGATCTGTGTGCCCGCTGCAAATAAAGATGACATGCTCATGTCAGGCCACCTGCGCCATGAGTTGTTCGGACAGCAAATGCTTGAGCAGTGCCCGATAAGCCAGCACCGCGCGACTTTTGTTATCAAACTGCGAAGGCGTCACGCCCTTGCGACTGGCGTCTCGTAAACGGGTATCCACCGGCACATAGGCTTTCCAGACGTGCTCGGGAAAACTGTCGCGCAGGAATTTAAGGGTGCCCATGGAGGCCTGGGTACGTCGGTCGAATAAGGTCGGCACGATGGTGTACGGCAATGGGACCTTGCGCGAACGGTTGATCATCGCCAGCGTGTTCACCATGCGCTCCAGACCTTTGACGGCGAGAAACTCGGTCTGCACCGGGATCACCAGTTGCTGACTGGCCGCCAATGCATTGACCATCAGCACGCCCAGCAACGGAGGGCTGTCGATTAACGCGTAATCGAATTCCTGCCAAAGCTGCGCCAGGCTTTTGGCGATGACCAGGCCCAGGCCATTCTGGCCGGGTGACTGGCGCTCGAGCGTTGCCAGCGCAGTGCTCGACGGCAACAACGAAATACGTTGATCGCTGGTGGGTAACAGCAACTGGCCTGGCAGGCCGTCCGGAATGCTGCCCTTGTTCAAAAACAGGTCATAGACACTGTGTTCAAGGGTGTCCGGGTCGTGACCGAAATAACTGGTCATCGAGCCATGGGGATCCAGATCGACCACGACCACGCGCTTGCCCGCCTCGGCCAACAGCCCGGCTAACGCGATGGTGGAGGTGGTTTTACCAACGCCACCTTTTTGATTGGCTACTGCCCAGACTCTCATGTGTGCTCTTCCTCCCGCCATGGCGGTGGCCATACCGAGAAACGACTATCGTACGGGTGACGAAGAATTGACGGTATTGCTGCGCACCGCCGGGTTGACAGGCGCAGGTGCAGTTTGTGTGCCAGCACGGCGCAATGCAGCATCCGGTTGCGCATTGGCTGAACCGGAAGCGGTCAGGCTGCGACGCACATCAAGATTACGGGAGATCACCAGCACCACCCGGCGATTGCGGCCACGCCCTTCCGCCGTAGCGTTGGAAGCCACAGGCTGAAACTCGCCATACCCAACGGAAGCCATGCGGGCCGGGTTAAGCCCTTCCATCGCCAGCATGCGCACGATGCTCGACGAGCGCGCCGAAGACAGCTCCCAGTTGGTCGGGAACTGGGAAGTGCTGATCGGCTGATCATCGGTAAAGCCCTCGACATGAACCGGGTTGTCGAACGGCTTGAGAATCTTCGCGACTTTTTCAATGATCGTGAACGCCTTGTCACTGGGGATGGCGTCCCCGCTGCCGAACAGCAGGCCGGAACTGAGCTCGATTTCGATCCACAGTTCGTTGCCACGCACCGTCATCTGATTGGACTTGATCAGGTCACCGAAACCATCACGCACTTCATCGGCAATTTCCTTGAGCGGGTCGGTCACGTTCTGGCCAATGCCCGCATCGACTTGCTCACTGTCCTTGACCAACGGCTCGGCCGGCTTGACCGATAAAGGACGCTGCTCGCCAATGGGAATCGGCTTCATGCTGCGCTCGGGTTCGTTGAACACGCCCACCAGCGCTTCGGAAAGGATTTTGTACTTGCCTTCGTTGACCGAAGAAATCGAGTACATCACGACAAAGAAGGCAAACAGCAGCGTGATGAAGTCCGCGTAGGACACCAGCCAGCGCTCGTGATTTTCGTGCTCTTCGGGTCGACGACGTCGAGCCATGGCGTATTACTCCATGAAGCCTTGCAGCTTGAGTTCAATGGAGCGCGGGTTTTCACCCTCGGCAATGGACAGCAGACCTTCGAGAAGCATTTCGCGATAGCGCGACTGACGCAGGGCGATGCTCTTGAGCTTGTTGGCAACCGGCAACAGGATCAGGTTGGCCGAGGCCACGCCATAAATAGTGGCTACGAAAGCCACGGCAATACCGCTGCCCAACTGGCTCGGATCAGCGAGATTGCCCATGACGTGGATCAGGCCCATGACGGCGCCGATGATGCCGATGGTAGGCGCATAGCCGCCCATGCTTTCAAAGACTTTGGCGGCCTGGATATCACGATGCTCCTGGGTCATGAAATCCACTTCCAGGATGCTGCGAATCGCTTGCGGCTCAGCACCATCGACTAACAACTGCAGGCCTTTGCGGGCATAGCTGTCAGGCTCGGCATCGGCCACCGACTCAAGGCCGAGCAAGCCTTCCTTGCGGGCAGTCATGCTCCAGTTGATGACCCGGTCGACACCACTCGCCAGGTCAATGCGTGGCGGGAAGAGAATCCAGACAGCAATCTGAATGGCACGCTTGAACGCGCTCATGGGTGCCTGCAGCATCGACGCCGCCAGCGTACCGCCAATCACGATCAAGGCCGCTGGACCATTGAGCAAGGCGGACAGATGCCCACCTTCCAGATAGTTACCGCCGACAATTGCAACGAACGCGAGGATGATGCCGATCAGACTCAAAACATCCATCAGACACACGCCTCCACGAGGTGCCGGCCGATATCGTCCAGACTGTAAATCGCGTCAGCCAGATCAGCTTTGACGATCGCCATTGGCATGCCGTAGATCACGCAGCTCGCTTCATCCTGAGCCCAGACGTGGCTACCGCCCTGCTTGAGCAGACGCGCACCTTCGCGGCCGTCTGCGCCCATGCCGGTCAGCACTACCGCCAATACCTTGTCACCGTAGGATTTGGCCGCCGAACCGAACGTAATGTCTACGCATGGCTTGTAATTCAAACGCTCGTCGCCCGGCAGGATCTTCACCGAACCACGGCCGTCAATCATCATTTGCTTGCCGCCTGGCGCCAGCAGCGCAAGGCCTGGACGCAGAATGTCGCCATCCTCCGCTTCCTTGACGCTGATCTTGCACAGCTTGTCCAGACGCTCGGCGAAGGCCTTGGTAAACGCTGCGGGCATGTGCTGAATCAACACGATCGGCGCAGGAAAACTGGCAGGCAGCTGGGTCAGTACGCGTTGCAAGGCAACCGGGCCGCCCGTCGAGGTGCCGATAGCGACCAGCTTGTAGTTCTTGCGTTTCGGTGTCCCTGACAACGGCGGGTGCGAGCTGCTTGCCGCCGGAGCTGGCGCGGCTGTTGCACGCGGGGTTATCGGCCGCGCTGGAGCCGGAGTCGGACTCGCAGTTCTGCTGCTGACCGGAGTCGCAGCCGGCGCATGGGCCGGGCTGTGAATCGGTGCATGAGACGACGCATGAGCCGGAGGTGAGACGGGAGCTGCTACGGGCGCAGCAGAACCGCTCAAGCCGCGGCGATTACTGCGCGAAATGCTGTGGACTTTTTCGCACAGCAGTTGCTTGACCTTCTGCGGGTTACGCGAAATGTCTTCGAAATTCTTGGGCAGGAAATCCACCGCACCGGCGTCCAGTGCATCCAGCGTAACGCGGGCACCTTCGTGAGTCAGCGAGGAGAACATCAGCACCGGGGTTGGACTGCGCTGCATGATCTGGCGAACGGCGGTAATGCCGTCCATCATGGGCATTTCGTAGTCCATGGTAATCACGTCAGGCTTGAGCGACAGCACCAGATCAATCGCTTCCTTGCCGTTGCTCGCAGTACCGACAACCTTGATGTTTGGGTCTGAAGAAAGAATTTCCGTGACGCGGCGGCGGAAGAAACCGGAGTCATCCACCACCAATACCTTGACTACCATAAACACTCCATTACAGGCTGCACGGAAACGACTGCGCTGTGCGACATGCCTTTGAAGCGCGATTCGGGCGATGACAACAAATCGACCGAACGCATCCCAAAGGGCCACGAGACGCATACGCTCTATTGCCAGCTACGCACGCGACTCGACGTTGTTGTTATTGCCTTCTCGTGCATTCGCAGCGTTTCGACACAACCTGACCAGGCGCCACAGGCAGTTACCTGCCGGTGGCACCAGAATCAAATACGCCGTGCGGCGTACCGCTTGAGCATACTCGGCACATCGAGAATCAAGGCAATGCGACCGTCACCGGTGATGGTGGCGCCTGACATGCCAGGCGTTCCCTGCAGCATTTTGCCCAGAGGCTTGATGACCACTTCTTCCTGGCCGACCAGCTGATCGACAACGAAGCCGATCCGCTGAGTGCCCACGGAAAGAATCACCACATGCCCTTCATGCTGCTCTTCGTGGACGGCCGAACTGACCAGCCAGCGCTTGAGGTAGAACAGCGGCAGCGCCTTGTCACGCACGATCACGACTTCCTGACCATCGACGACGTTGGTGGTCGACAGGTCCAGGTGGAAGATCTCGTTGACGTTGACCAGCGGGAAAGCGAAGGCCTGGTTGCCCAGCATCACCATCAGGGTCGGCATGATCGCCAGGGTCAACGGCACCTTGATGACGATCTTCGAGCCCTGGCCCTTGGTCGAGTAGATGTTGATCGTACCGTTGAGCTGGGCAATCTTGGTTTTCACCACATCCATGCCCACACCACGACCCGACACGTCGGAGATCTCGGTTTTGGTCGAGAAGCCCGGTGCGAAGATCAGGTTGTAGCAGTCGGTATCGCTCAGACGATCTGCAGCATCCTTGTCCATCACGCCACGCTTGACCGCAATCGCGCGCAGGACGTTAGGGTCCATGCCCTTGCCGTCATCGGAGATCGACAACAGGATGTGATCGCCTTCCTGCTCGGCCGAGAGAATGACGCGACCGCCACGAGGCTTGCCGGATGCTTCACGCTCTTCCGGTGTTTCCACACCGTGGTCAACCGCGTTACGCACCAAGTGGACCAGTGGATCGGCAAGCGCCTCGACGAGGTTCTTGTCCAGATCGGTTTCTTCACCCACCAGCTCAAGGTTGATTTCTTTCTTGAGCTGACGAGCCAGGTCGCGAACGAGTCGCGGGAAGCGACCGAAGACTTTCTTGATCGGCTGCATCCGGGTCTTCATCACCGCGGTCTGCAAGTCGGCCGTTACCACATCCAGGTTGGAAACCGCCTTGGACATGGCTTCGTCGCCGCTATTAAGACCGAGGCGAACCAGACGGTTACGCACCAGCACCAGTTCGCCGACCATGTTCATGATCTCGTCCAGGCGCGCGGTATCGACCCGCACGGTGGTTTCCGCTTCTGAAGCGACCGGCTTTTCAGCAGGTGGCGCAGCCGGTTTGGCAGGCGCGGGAGCAGGCGTCGCGGCCTTGGCGGGCGCTGGTGCAGCAGCCGGTTTGGCTGCAGCAGCCGGAGCAGGCTTGGCCGCTGGCGTCGCGGCTTTGGCAGGTGCTGCAACGGCGGCCGCAGGCGCAGCAGTCGCGACGGCTGTTGCTGCTATTTCCGGCTCGAACTTGCCCTTGCCGTGCAGCTCATCGAGCAAGGCCTCAAATTCGTTGTCGGTGATTTCGTTGTTCTTGCCAGCCGATGCAGCCCCGGCAGCAGCAGGCGCTGACGCAACTGCGGCAGCGGCTGGAGACGCCACTGCGGTGGCATCGAACGAACCTTTGCCGTGCAACTGATCAAGCAGCGCTTCGAATTCATCGTCGGTGATATCACCGCTTTGAGCCTTGCCAGCCGGTGCTGCAGCGACCGGAGCGGCAACAGGTGCCGCGTCAGGCGCAAACTGACCTTTGCCATGCAACTGGTCGAGCAGCGATTCGAATTCCGAGTCGGTGATTTCGTCAGTTGCGGCTCCGCCCGTAGCAGCCGGTGCGGCAACAACCTGTGGTTGCTCCTTGGCGGCATTGAGCGAATCAAGCAGGTTTTCGAATTCGGTATCGGTGATCTCGTCGGAAGCCGCTTCAGCGACAGCTTCGACAGGTGCCTCCTCCACGACTTCAGCAGCGGGCGCTTCGTCAGCAGACGCAGGCTCTGCCAGACGCGCCAGGGCAGCCAGCAATTCCGGTGTTGCCGGAGTCACTTCACTGCGCTCACGCACCTGGCTGAACATCGCGTTGACCGCATCCAGCGCTTCAAGGACCACGTCCATCAGTTCCGAGTCTACGCGACGCTCACCCTTTCGCAGGATGTCGAAGACGTTCTCGGCGATGTGGCAGCACTCCACCAGCTCATGGAGCTGGAGGAAGCCGGCGCCCCCTTTTACAGTGTGAAAACCGCGAAAAATTGCATTGAGCAGATCTGCGTCATCCGGTCGGCTTTCCAGCTCGACCAACTGTTCAGACAACTGCTCGAGAATTTCGCCGGCCTCTACCAGAAAATCCTGAAGGATCTCTTCATCGGCGCCGAAGCTCATTGGGGTGCTCCCTAAAATTAACCGTCAACAGACCAGACTTAGAAGCCCAGGCTCGATAGCAGATCGTCTACATCGTCCTGTCCGGACACAACGTCTTCCCGTTTATCGGCATGAATCTGCGGACCTTCACCCTGTTTGATATGTTTTTCTGGATCTTTTTCTGCGCGGATGGATTCGTCGTCATGTTCGATGCCCGCAAAGCGGTCCACATGACTGGCCATGAGCACCAATTTGAGCAGATTGCTCTCGACTTCAGTGACCAACTGCGTGACGCGCTTGATCACCTGACCGGTGAGGTCCTGGAAGTCCTGAGCCAGCAGAATGTCGTTGAGGTGGGAGGAAACCTGATGGGTATCCTTTTCAGTGCGCGTCAAGAAACCATCGACACGACGCGCCAGCTCACGAAACTCATCAGCGCTGACCTCACGGCGCATGAAACGCCCCCAATCCGCACTCAAGGCCTTGGCCTCGTCGTTCAGACTGTGCATCAGCGGGGTGCTTTCTTCGACCAGGTCCATGGTGCGGTTGGCCGCGTTTTCCGTGAGCCTGACGACATACGACAGGCGCTCGGTGGCATCCGTGATCTGGGACACCTCTTCGGCTTGCGGCATGTTCGGGTCAATCTGGAAGTTGACGATCGCGCTGTGCAACTCGCGCGTCAGCTTGCCGATTTCTTGATACAGGCCACGATCCCGAGCCTGGTTGAGCTCATGGATCAGTTGCACGGCGTCGCCGAAACGGCCTTTTTCAAGGCTCGCCACCAGCTCGGTTGCGTGTTTTTTCAGGGTCGATTCAAACTCGCCCATTGACGTTTCGTTGTTCTCCATAAAGCCCTCGCGGCATACATCAGCTATTTACGCGCTCAAAGATCTTGTCGATCTTTTCTTTCAGCGCCTGAGCCGTGAATGGCTTGACGACATAACCGTTGACGCCGGCCTGAGCCGCTTCAATGATTTGGTCGCGCTTGGCTTCTGCGGTCACCATCAACACCGGAAGGTGCTTGAGGCGCTCATCGGCACGCACTTTACGCAGCAGGTCGATACCAGTCATGCCAGGCATGTTCCAGTCCGTTACCAGAAAGTCAAAGGAACCACTTTCCAGCATCGGCAACGCGGTAAGCCCGTCATCGGCTTCGGACGTGTTGGTAAAGCCCAGATCACGCAGCAGGTTTTTAATGATCCGCCGCATCGTTGAGAAGTCATCAACGATGAGGATTTTCATGTTCTTGTCCAATTCGACCTCCAAGCAGTCTTTGACGCGTTCAGCACCTGAACGCGCTGTTCAATCAATACCGGCACAGCTCACATCGGCTGCACGTAAACGACGGGCTTGGCAAATCAACAACTATGGAAACCGCACAGCAAATCCACGGACTGCATGAAAGCTATTGCTTTTAACAGTCCGTGGCGCGAATGCCTGTACGGCTCCAGCCTTGTCCACTGTCCCACGTAACGCTTTGCACAGCCTGCTCACACGAGACACACAATCACCAGGGATTGCGTACCACCTGTCAACGCGCTCGCCACTCTCCCAAACGCCCTCGTAAACGAGCTGCGCACTGGCTGTGTAACTGGCTGACTCGAGATTCGCTGACCCCCAGGACCTCACCGATTTCCTTGAGGTTCAGCTCCTCGTCATAGTACAGCGCCAAAACCAGACGTTCACGCTCCGGCAAGTTGGCAATTGCATCTGCCAACGCAGCCTGGAAACGTTCATCTTCCAGGTCGCGCGACGGCTCAAGCGAACCGCTTGCGCCATCCTCATGCAGTCCTTCATGTTCGCCGTCCTGCAAGAGGTCGTCGAAACTGAAGAGGCGACTGCCCAAGGTATCGTTCAAAATCCCGTAATAATCATCGAGACTCAATTGGAGTTCGGCCGCAACCTCGTGATCTTTAGCGTCACGGCCGGTTTTTGCTTCAATTGAGCGAATTGCGTCACTCACCATGCGCGTATTGCGGTGAACCGAGCGAGGAGCCCAGTCTCCCTTGCGCACTTCATCGAGCATCGCACCCCGGATTCGAATCCCGGCATACGTCTCGAAACTGGCACCCTTGGTGCAATCGTACTTTGTGGAAACTTCCAGCAAGCCGATCATCCCCGCCTGAATCAAGTCTTCGACCTGAACACTGGCAGGCAGGCGCGCCAATAAATGGTAAGCAATGCGCTTGACCAGCGGAGCATACCGCTCGATCAACTCATATTGCGAGTTTCGGGACGCTTTGCTGTACATCTGATAGCCGCTCGCGGTCATTGAACAGGCCCTGCACTTGTCTGGTAAACCAGTCGCTCAACGAAGAACTCAAGATGTCCACGTGGGTTGGCAGGCAGAGGCCAGGTATCGACTTTCTGCGCAATGGCCTTGAATGCCAGCGAACATTTAGAGCGTGGGAAAGCTTCGTATACGGCGCGTTGTTTCTGGACGGCCTTACGCACACATTCGTCGTAAGGCACTGCACCGACATACTGCAAAGCGACGTCCAGGAAGCGGTCGGTCACCTTGGTCAACTTGGCGAACAGGTTGCGCCCTTCCTGCGGGCTCTGGGCCATGTTGGCCAGGACCCGGAAACGGTTCATGCCGTAATCGCGATTGAGCAACTTGATCAGGGCGTAGGCGTCAGTGATGGAAGTGGGCTCATCGCACACCACCAGCAAGACTTCCTGAGCAGCCCGGACAAAGCTGACCACCGACTCGCCGATACCGGCGGCCGTGTCGATGACCAGCACGTCAAGATTGTCGCCAATGTCACTAAATGCCTGGATCAGGCCGGCGTGCTGCGCCGGGCTCAGATGAACCATGCTCTGCGTGCCGGAGGCAGCAGGCACGATCCGGATCCCGCCCGGGCCTTGCAACAAAACGTCGCGCAGCTCACAACGACCCTCCATCACATCGGCGAGGGTGCGTTTAGGCGTCAGCCCCAGAAGGACATCGACATTCGCCAGGCCAAGGTCGGCGTCCAGCAACATGACGCGCCGGCCGAGCTCGGCCAAGGCCAGTGAAAGATTCACTGACACGTTAGTCTTACCGACGCCACCTTTGCCGCCGGTCACCGCGATCACCTGTACGGGATGCATGCTGCCCATTTAATTCTTTACCTTGTCTTGCGTAGACCGAAGCCAGATTGCAGGCGACACGCTCAATGAAGAGCAATGCCAGGCAGACCACCGATGCAGGTAACTCTCAATAGTTCGCTTCACTTAACCGACCCGTTTGTTGGGGTTGTGGTAAAGGTCGGCGAACATATCCGCCATGGCCTCTTCGCTTGGCTCTTCTTGCATCTGCACGTTGACCGCGCGTGTCACCAATTGGTGGCGGCGTGGAATGTGAAGATCGTCAGGAATTCTAGGCCCATCAGTGAGATAGGCAACAGGCAGCTCATGACTGATCGCAAGGCTGAGCACTTCACCCAGGCTGGCGGTTTCGTCCAGCTTGGTCAGGATGCATCCGGCCAGACCACAGCGTTTGTAGCTGTGATATGCAGCAGTCAGCACCTGTTTCTGGCTGGTGGTTGCCAGGACCAGATAATTACGGGATTTGATACCGCGCCCTGCCAGACTTTCCAGCTGCATGCGCAACGCCGGATCACTGGCTTGCAGGCCCGCGGTATCGATCAACACGACGCGCTTGCGCAACAGCGGATCAAGCGCTTGCGCCAGCGACTGGCCAGGATCGACGTGAGTCACCGGTACGTTGAGGATACGGCCCAATGTCTTGAGCTGCTCCTGAGCGCCGATACGGAAACTGTCCATGCTGACCAGAGCGATATTCTGTGCGCCGTACTTGAGTACGTAGCGCGCTGCCAGCTTGGCCAGCGTGGTGGTCTTGCCCATGCCAGCCGGGCCGACCATGGCAATCACACCGCCCTCTTCAAGCGGCTCGACGCCCGGCACTTCAATCATGCGCGCCAGGTGGGCCAGCAACATGCGCCAGGCCTGACGTGGCTCGTCGATATCCGGGATCATTTCCAGCAGGTCGCGGGACAACGGGCCAGACAAGCCGACACGTTGCAGACGGCGCCACAGGTTGGCCTGGGCCGGACGACTGCCCTGCAACTGATTCCACGCCAGGGAGCCGAGCTGGACCTCCAGCAGCTCACGCAGGCCATTCAATTCGAAACGCATCGAGTCGTAACCGCGCTGACCACCAGCAGGTGCCGCCGGAGCAGCCTGCGGCTGTGCGGAGGGACGTGGCGGCTCTTCCAGCGTCGGCTCGATGTGGGTGTCAGCGGTGCTCAATGGCAAACCGGCAAACAACTGGCGATTGGTCGCGCCGTCGCTGTCGCTGCGGTTGTTCAGTTCTGCCTGGGCCGAGACGATGCGCGACTGGGTTTTGCGCAACTCGTCCTCGAGCTCGATATTAGGCACACGAGGTGCGAGCGCGGACAGTTTGTAATCCAGAGCGGCAGTCAGCTCGACGCCACCGGCAATGCGCCGGTTACCGATGATGGCCGCTTCTGCGCCCAGCTCATCACGAACCAGTTTCATGGCTTGACGCATATCGGCGGCGAAAAATCGCTTAACTTGCATGACTCACTACCTCAGCCGTTAGGCCCGACAGTCGCTACGATGGTTACTTGCTTGTTGTCAGGAATTTCCTGATACGCCAACACGTGCATATTTGGTACAGCCAACCGTCCAAACCGCGACAGCATGGCCCGAACCGGGCCTGCTACCAGCAGAATCACTGGTAAGCCTTGCATCTCTTGACGCTGGGCGGCGTCGATCAGCGAACGCTGAAGTTTTTCCGCCATGCTTGGTTCAAGGAGAACGCCTTCTTCCTGACCCTGACCAGCCTTCTGAAGACTATTGAGCAATATCTGTTCCAACCTTGGCTCCAGCGTGATAACTGGTAGCTCCGGCTCAATGCCTACAATGCTTTGGACGATTGCGCGGCTCAATCCGACCCGGACTGCAGCCACCAGCGCGGCGGTATCTTGACTCCGTTGAGCGTTGTTGGCGATGGCTTCGGCAATGGTGCGGATGTCCCGCACAGGAACCTGCTCGGACAGCAGCGCCTGCAACACTTTGAGCAGGGCAGACAACGACAGAATGCCTGGAACCAGCTCTTCAGCCAGCTTGGGCGAGCTTTTAGCCAGCAATTGCATCAGTTGCTGCACTTCCTCATGACCAATCAGCTCATGAGAGTGCTTGTAGAGAATCTGGTTGAGGTGAGTCGCGACCACCGTACTGGCGTCAACCACGGTATAACCGAGAGACTGAGCCTGGCTGCGCTGGCTGATTTCGATCCAGACGGCTTCCAGGCCAAACGCCGGGTCCTTGGCGGTAATACCATTGAGCGAACCGAACACCTGACCCGGGTTGATGGCCAGCTCGCGGTCCGGATAAATCTCCGCCTCAGCCAGCGTGACCCCCATCAGCGTCAAACGATAGGCGCTGGGAGCCAGATCCAGGTTGTCGCGAATGTGTACGGTCGGCATCAGGAAGCCCAGCTCTTGAGAGAGCTTCTTGCGCACGCCCTTGATCCGCGCCAGCAGTTGACCACCCTGATTACGGTCTACCAGTGGAATGAGGCGATAGCCCACTTCCAGACCGATCATGTCGATGGGGGTTACATCATCCCAGCCCAGCTCTTTGGAATCCTGAATGCGCGTCGGCGAAGGCAGCATTTCCTGCTGACGCTTGACCTCTTCCAACGCGACGACCTTGACCTGATTCTCTTTCTTCCACAGCAGGTAGCCGATGCCGCAAGCGACAAGGCCCAGACTGATGAAGGAAAAGTGCGGCATGCCTGGCACAAGGCCCATCACGATCATGATCGCGCCAGACACACCCAGCGCTTTCCATGAAGTGAACATCTGGCGGTTGATCATCTTGCCCATTTCTTCCGAACCGGAAGCACGGGTCACCATGATCGCTGCGGCGGTGGACAAAAGCAGTGATGGCAATTGCGCCACCAAACCGTCACCGATGGTCAGCAAGGTGTAGATCTTGCCGGCTTCGGAGAAAGTCATGTTGTGTTGCAGCATACCCACGAGCATGCCGCCAATCAGGTTGATGAAGAGAATCAACAAGCCGGCAATGGCGTCACCACGAACGAACTTGCTGGCACCGTCCATGGAACCGTAGAACTCGGCTTCCTGAGCGACTTCAAGACGGCGACGCTTGGCTTCAGGCTGATCGATCAGACCGGCGTTCAGGTCGGCGTCGATTGCCATTTGCTTACCGGGCATGGCGTCCAGGGTGAAACGCGCGCTCACCTCGGAGATCCGTCCGGCACCTTTGGTGATTACCACGAAGTTGATGATCATCAGGATGGCGAATACCACGATACCGACGACGTAGTTACCGCCGATGACCACTTCACCAAACGCTTGAATCACTTTACCGGCAGCGGCGTGACCGTCCTGACCGTGAAGCATGACTACACGTGTGGAGGCGACGTTGAGCGCCAGCCTCAATAAGGTGGCGACCAGGAGGATGGTCGGGAATACCGAGAAGTCGAGTGGACGCAGTGCGTACACACAGACTAGGAGAACCACGATGGACAGCGCGATGTTGAACGTGAAGAACACGTCCAGCAGGAACGGCGGGATGGGCAACATCATCATTGCCATCATGACCAACAGCAGCAACGGAACGCCCAGCTGGCCGCGGCCGAGGCCTGCCAGATTGCTACGTGCGCTACTGATTAACTGAGAGCGTTCCACCGATTATTCACCTGCGCGCTAAATCAAAACTTTGACGCCGATGGCGACCTGATATGACCTATTGCAAGAAGCTTTCCAACTGTGGAATCGGTGATGAAATAGCGGGTGGGGTCTGTAAGAAAGTGTGAGATTTTTTGGAACGGGTACTGATTTTTGTGTACATATCCGTTGTTGCGTTAATGGCTGATATTGGTTGCGCTTTTACAGCGCGTCACTTTTGAAATCCGGAAGCCGGCCCAGACAAAAGTAAGCAAAACGCTCTTGCCCCACCACTCGGTCCCTCGCTGGCGCTCGGCATACCCGTAATCCGACCTTGCTGCGTGGGGCCGCCGCCACCGGCCATCCATGGCCTGAGGCGGCTAAAC
>NZ_JAWHNU010000055.1:0-46310 GCF_032582135.1 Pseudomonas syringae group sp. J309-1
GTTAGCTCCTACAAGGTCCGCGTTTCAAATCCATTATTGGAGTGATGTTTGATAGGAGCGAGGCTTGCCCGCGATAAGGTTGAACGCGATCTAAAGTGAATCGCATCCAGCCTTATCGCGGGCAAGCACCGCTCCCACAGTTGTTTTGTGTTGTTTGGTAAATACAGGAGCACCCATGACCACCCTGCAACCTATTCCCGTCACTGTCCTCAGCGGCTTTCTCGGCGCGGGCAAGACGACGTTGCTGCGTCATTTGCTCAAGACCGAGCACGGCCTGAAGATCGCTGTGATCGAAAACGAATTCAGTGATGCCGGGATCGACACTCAGTTGCTGGGCGCCGAGCCCGTGCAAGTCATGACCCTGTCCAACGGCTGCGTCTGCTGCACCATCCACACCGACCTGACCAAGGCCTTGTTCTTGCTGCTGGAGCGTCTGGACAGCGGCGAAATCGCCTTCGACCGTCTGGTGATCGAATGCACCGGCCTGGCTGATCCTGCGCCTGTCGCACAGACCTTCTTCATCGACGAAGAGCTGCGCGAGCGCTACATCCTCGATGGCATTATCACGCTGGTGGACGCGGCCAACGCCGACACGCATCTGGCGCAGACCATCGCTCAGGCACAGATTGGTTTCGCCGACCGTCTGCTGGTGAGCAAACGTGATCTGGTCGACGACGCTGCTTTCGACGCCCTCAGCGATCGTTTAACCCGCATTAACCGCCGCGCACCGATCCGTGTCGTGGAGCACGGCCAGATTGATCTGGCAGAGTTGCTGGATGTCCGGGGGTTCAACCTCAATGCCGACCTGGGCGGTGGCATGAGCTTGCGGCCCGTTGCGCCTGCTGGCCATTCACTGGACCGGATCAGCAGCCTGGTGCTGCGCAGTGACGCGCCACTGGATATCGACAGGCTCAGCGAGTTCATGAACGAACTGCTCGAAGAGCACGGCTCGCAGTTGTTGCGCTACAAAGGCGTGCTGAACATCGCGGGCGAGCCCAGGCGTATGGTGTTTCAGGGCGTACTGAAGCTCTATGGCTTCGACTGGGATACCGAATGGGCAGAAGGCGAGAAGCGCGAAAGCGTGATTGTTTTTATTGCCGATGAACTGCCGGAAGAGAAGATCCGGGCGGGCTTTGCCAAGGTTTCCGAGTAGATATTTGTAGGAGATCGCCGTTTGTCCCTGACACCATGCTGTCGCCAGGCAAACTGTGACCTGTAGGAGCGCGCTTGCCCGCGATCGCGTCAGCACAGGCGATATATTCATCGAGTGACAGATCGAATCGCGGGCAAGCGCGCTCCTACAGGTTCTGCGTTTCAGATCATATACGGCGTCCACGAAAAAGCCCCGGCTCTCGCGAACCGGGGCTTTTTGTGACTGCTGCAAACGGGGCTGATTAAGCGCCGTATACCGGCAGTCGGGCGCAGATGGCTTTTACTTTTTCACGTACTGCGTCGATCACGGCTTCGTTGTTCAGGTCAGCCAGGATGTCGCAGATCCAGGTTGCCAGCTCTTTGCACTCTGCTTCCTTGAAGCCGCGAGTGGTGACTGCCGGTGTGCCGAAGCGCAGGCCGGAAGTGACGAACGGGGAACGTGGGTCGTTAGGTACGGAGTTTTTGTTGACGGTGATGAACGCGCGGCCCAGAGCGGCGTCGGCGTCTTTACCGGAGATGTCCTGCTTGATCAGCGAGAGCAGGAACAGGTGGTTTTCAGTACCGCCGGAAACCACGTCGAAACCGCGCTCGATGAATACACCGGCCATGGCCTTGGCGTTTTTCACGACTTGTTGCTGATAAGCCTTGAACTCAGGCTGCAGCGCTTCCTTGAAGCATACGGCCTTGGCGGCAATCACGTGCTCCAGTGGGCCGCCTTGGGCACCTGGGAAAACTGCAGAGTTCAGCTTCTTCTCGATGTCGGCGTTGGCGCGAGCCAGGATCAGGCCGCCACGTGGACCGCGCAGGGTCTTGTGCGTGGTGGTGGTCACGACGTCAGCAAAAGGTACAGGGTTAGGGTACACACCGGCAGCAACCAGACCGGCTACGTGAGCCATGTCGACGAACAGGTAAGCGCCAACCTTGTCAGCTATCGCGCGGAAGCGCGGGAAGTCGAGAATTTGCGAGTAGGCAGAGAAACCGGCCACGATCATTTTTGGCTTGTGCTCAACAGCCAGGCGCTCGACTTCGTCGTAGTCGATCATGCCATTGGCGTCGATGCCGTACTGAACGGCGTTGTACAGCTTGCCCGACGAGCTGACGCTGGCGCCGTGGGTCAGGTGACCGCCGTGGGCCAGGCTCATGCCCAGAATGGTGTCGCCGCCTTGCAGCAGAGCCAGATAAACGGCGCTGTTGGCTTGCGAACCAGCGTGTGGCTGAACGTTGGCGTAATCTGCGCCGAACAGTTCTTTGGCGCGGTCGATGGCCAGTTGCTCAACCACGTCGACGTATTCGCAGCCGCCGTAGTAACGCTTGCCCGGGTAGCCTTCAGCGTATTTGTTGGTCAGGACCGAACCCTGAGCTTCCATCACCGCTGGGCTGGTGTAGTTTTCCGAAGCGATCAGCTCGATGTGCTCTTCCTGGCGCAGGGCTTCTTGCTCCATCGCGGCGAAGAGATCGGAGTCGTACTTGGCGAGAGTCAAATCACGGCTGAACATGGCGGTCCTCAGGGATCGGGGGCAGAAAAGGGGGGCATTCTAACCCATTGGCTTTTATCTGGCATATGAAAGGCAGTCATGTTGTCTAGAAGCAGCTTCAAGTTACAAGTTGCAAGCTTCAAGCAAAAGCCGTTCTGCTTTTGCCCTTGCCCTTGCCCTTGCCCTTGCCCTTGCTTGTAGCTTGTAGCTTGTAGCTTGTAGCTTGTAGCTGTCCCTCTCAATCAAACATGAACAGCGCATCATTGCTGTACTGCGCCTCGAACATGCTGGCTGGCATCGGGCGGCCGAAGAGGTAGCCTTGCACTTCATCACAACCGTGCTCGCGCAGAAACTCGAGCTGCTCGTGGGTTTCGACGCCCTCGGCGATGACCGCCAGATTCAGGCTGTGGGCCATGGCGATGATGGCGCGGGCGATCTGTGCGTCCTGCTCGCCCGAAGGCAGACCGTCGACGAAGGTCCGGTCGATCTTGAGGATGTCGATGGGGAACTGTTTCAGGTAGTTCAGCGACGAATAGCCGGTGCCGAAGTCATCTACCGCAATGCTCAGGCCCAGGCGCTTGAGGCCGTCGAGAATCTGCATCGCCACGCCGACTTCGCGCATCAGAATACTTTCGGTCAACTCCAGTTCAAGGCAGGCAGGGGACAGCCCGGTTTCCTGGAGAATATTGGCGATCCGGTTACCCAACTGGCCATCAGCGAATTGCCGGGCGGAAATGTTGACCGAAACCTTGGGCACGCGCACCTTGGCCCGGTGCCAGGCTTTGAGCTGTTTGCAGGCCTCGGTGAGTACCCAGTCGCCCACTTCCACCACCAGCCCGAGCTCCTCCAGTACGGGAATGAACTCGTTTGGCGAGACCAGTCCGCGACGTGGATGACGCCAGCGCAACAAGGCTTCGGCACCCGTGAGGCGTTTGCCGTCGCCGCTGAACTGTGGCTGGTAGAACAGGGTGAATTCCTGCTGCTCCAGTGCATGGCGCAAGTCGCTTTCCAGCTCCAGGCGTTCCAGCGCCGAAGCGTTCATGTCGGTCTGATAGAACTGGAAGTTGTTTTTGCCGTTTTCCTTCGCGTGATACATCGCGGTGTCGGCGTTCTTCATCAACTGGCTCAGTTCGTTACCGTCCTGAGGGCTGAGGGCGATGCCGATACTGGCGGTCACGAAGAACTCCCGCCCTTCAAGGACGAACGGTGTGACCAGGCTGGTCAGGATCTGCTCGGCAACGTGAATGGCGCGGTTCAGGGCGAGCTCCCGAGTCGGACTCGGTTGCAGCAGCAAGGTGAACTCGTCGCCGCCCATGCGGGCAACTGTGTCTTCATCGGCAACGCACGCCAGCAGGCGCGTGGCCATTTCCTTGAGCATGCGGTCACCGGCCGCGTGTCCCAGGGAGTCGTTGATCGGCTTGAAGCGGTCAAGGTCGAGGAACATCAACACGACCCAGGCGTTCTGCCGCTCGGCATGCTGCAGCGCTGAGTGCAGGCGATCCTGGAACAGCGAGCGGTTTGGCAGGTGGGTCAGGGCGTCGTAGTAAGCCAGGCGATGAATGCGTTGCTCACTGGCCTTACGCTCACTGATATCGGTGAAGAAGCAGACGTAACTGGCCAGATCGCCTTCGTCATCCAGTACTGCCGTGATGCCGACCCATGCCGGGTAGTGTTCGTCATTGCGACGTTTGAGCCACACTTCGCCTTCCCAACTGCTGTGCTGACTCAGCTGTTTGACGATGTAGCGCAAGTGCGCTTCCTGCTGGTTATCGACGGTCAGCAGAGTCGGTAGCTGGTCGAGCACCTGTGCTGCGGTGTAACCGCTGACCCGGCTGAACGCCTCGTTGGTTTGCACGATGTAGCCAGCCGGATCGGTAATCAGGATGGCTGAAGTCGAGTGTTCGAATACGGTAGCGGCCATGCGCAGGTCTTTTTCAGCCCGACGCTGCTGGCTGATATCACGTCCCACGCCAAGGATGCCTTCGAACGTACCCTGATCGTCCCAGACCAGTACCAGGCGCAGCTCGATAGGGATTTTCCGCCCATCGGCGCGCAGGCAGTCGAACAGGAATAACTGAGTCGGGATCTCTTGGCGCAAGGTCGCCAGTGCTTCCGGCTTTTTCAGTACTTTGCGGATGCGATCCATCAGCGCATACACGCCTGTCAGTTGCTGCGGGTTGGCGACGGTAGATTTCCAGCCGTGCTTGAGAATCCATTCGGCACTGTAGCCGAGCACGCCCTGCACTGAAGGGCTGACGTAATTGGGCGTGAGTTTGCTGTTGGTGGAGAAAATCACGTCGCTGATGCTTTCGGCCAGCATGCGGTAGCGCTGTTCGCTGTCACGCAGGGACTCACTGGCTTCCAGCTGTTCGGTGATGTCCTTGGCGACGCCGATGATGCGCGTGACCTGATCATCGAGATCCCGGGAAAGCGCCTGCTCGCGGATATCGAAACGCCGCCATTTGTTGTCACGGCCACGGAAGCGCAACTGACATTGCAGAAGTTCGCTGTGACCGCGGTGACGCTGGCGCAGACGCATGTCCTGATATCGCTCGGCGTCATCGGGGTGCAGCAGCATCTCCCAGAAAAACTCGCCCATGCGCAGCAGTTCCGTCCTGCTGTAACCAAGTGTCTGGCCAAGATTGTGGTTGCTGTAGATCATCCGCTGGCTGAGCACATCCTGCACATACAGATGGTCCGGTACGGTGCGCACCACATTCGACCAGAACCCTTCGCGCTCCTGCTGCGACAGCTCGACCCGCTTGCGGCTGGTGATGTCGCCAATACTCAGGATGACGGAATTAAAGTCTTCGCGGTCTTCAGGCAGGCGCACCACCAGCCACAGATATTGATCTTCACCGCGATCCCGAGTCAGGCGGATTTCGATTTCCAGCTGGTTTTTTCGGGTCAGCACCGCGTGGATCAGTTGCTCGCCAATCCCTTGATGGCTTCGCTGCCCGCCTTCTATAACGTGCTGCCATGCCTGATCGTTGGATTTGACGTTGAGCAGGCTCAATGCGACCTGATTGACTTCGGTAATGCGCAATTTGCGCAGCAGCGCCTTGAGTTGCCCGGGCTGGGCCTTGAGCAGTTCATTCAGTCCCTGGCTGTTATCGATTTGCAGTGTTTCGAGATAGCCGGGCAGGTCTGACATATCCAGCACGCAGATGGCGACGCCAGCACCTTCGAAAATATCCTGATAGCGGCGTCTGCTCTCGTGGAGCTGACGTTGACGTCGACGCAGGCTCAACAGCGCGAATAACGGCAGGATTGAACAAAGCAGGCCAATCACGCATTTGCCGATCAACGGCCCGAGCAGTTGTTCACGCGCCTTGCTGACGTCGAACTGGCCACGTAGCTGCCAATTACTATTGGTCAGAGGTTGAAGCAGCACGCTCTCGATCTCGCCAATGCTGCTCACCAGCGGTTCATGCTCGATGGTTTTGTCGCGAAACAGCAGGCGATCAGTGGAGCGGTTCTCCAGGCGCCAGAGCGGCTGGAAACCCTGGCGCGTCTGACGCGTCAGGGACTTGAGGACGTCCGGGCTCAAACGCAGTGCCCAATAGCTTTGGTTGCTTTTACCGGGATGCTGGATCAGCAGGTAGATCTGCGCCCCGTCTTCACTGTTGTCGTAATAAAAAGGCCGGCCCATGGCTTGTTGGACCGTCTGCTTGAGAAACAAGGCGTCGGTGGACGCATCCAGGCTGTCTGTCGTCACCTTGCCGCTCGCGTCCAGCCACGCAATGCTGCGCAAAGAGGGCAGCGAATGACGCAAGTCGTCCAACAGCTTTATTTTCTGCTCCGGGCTCCGAGGCTCCTCTGGGCTGCTGCGGCTCAGCAAATTGAGCGCCACTTGAGCACTCAGCTCCATGTTCAGGCTCAAGCGGTCCGCTAGCTGCACGCTGTAGTCGAGACTGCGATGGCGTTGGCGATCCTGGTTCTGTTGGTACTGATCAATCAACTGCCAAAGAATCAGTGCAAGCATCATCAACACCAGCGCTGCCAGCATGCCTTTCAATGATCCGCGCAAAGGCACCGCTGCTGCGCTCCTGGTGGCGCTCGATTGAGACGGGGGAGTTGATGTTGGCAACATTGATCCTGACTACTGAACTGAACAGGCTGTTTGAAAACGATAGCATCGGGCTGCGCTGCCGCGAATGCGGGCGAACTATATGCCGACGCCCAAAGGGCGGCTAGCATGCCTTGAGTTGTGGCTAAGTGCCAGCCCTGCTGGCTCAGATGGTTTGCCCTCAGGCCCGCATTCGGGTAGCTTTGCCCAACGCGCAGCCTCTGCCGACTTCTGCATGAGTGACTCCACTGCTTGCAAACTTTGATCTGGTTCCACGGCCCTCACATCCTGCGATGTAGATAATTCAAGGCGTGGAACCGTCCAACGGCAAGTGCCGTCGACAAATAAAACGTTTTTTTGCGTCGTAGCGCCAAGCTCGCGTCCCTATTCAACAGTCATAAACCCAGGTTTTCATCCCATGGCCCAATACGTCTTTACCATGCATCGGCTGAGCAAAGTTGTGCCGCCGAAGCGGGAAATTCTCAAAAATATATCCCTGTCGTTTTTCCCGGGCGCCAAGATCGGCGTGCTCGGTCTGAACGGTTCGGGTAAGTCCACTCTTCTGAAAATCATGGCGGGTGTCGACACCGAGTTCGACGGTGAAGCACGTCCGATGCCTGAACTGAACATCGGTTATCTGCCTCAAGAGCCGCAGCTTGATCCGACCAAGACCGTGCGTGAAGTGGTTGAGGAAGCGGTCAGTGTGATCAAGAACGCTCAAGCGCGTCTTGATGAAGTGTATGCAGAATATGCAGACCCTGATGCTGACTTCGACAAGCTGGCTGCCGAGCAGGCGAAGCTGGAAGCCATCCTCCAGGCCTCCGATGGCCACAATCTGGACCGTCAACTGGAAGTCGCCGCTGATGCGCTGCGTTTGCCAGCGTGGGATGCGAAGGTTGAAGTGCTTTCCGGTGGTGAAAAACGTCGTGTAGCCCTTTGCCGTCTGCTGCTGTCCGCGCCGGATATGCTGCTCCTCGACGAGCCGACCAACCACCTGGATGCCGACTCGGTAGCCTGGCTTGAACACTTCCTGCACGACTTCCCGGGCACCGTGGTTGCGATTACGCACGACCGTTACTTCCTGGATAACGTCGCGGGCTGGATTCTGGAACTCGACCGCGGCGCTGGCATTCCTTACGAGGGTAACTATTCGGGCTGGCTGGAAGCCAAATCCGATCGTCTTGCCCAGGAATCCAAGCAGCAGTCGGCCCATGAAAAGGCTATGAAAGAAGAGCTGGAATGGGTTCGCAAAGGTGCCAAGGCACGTCAGTCCAAGTCCAAGGCTCGTCTGCAACGCTTTGAAGAAATGCAATCGCAGGAATTCCAGAAGCGCAGTGAAACCAACGAGATCTATATCCCGGCCGGTCCACGCCTGGGTGACAAGGTCATCGAATTCAAGAACGTCAGCAAGGGTTACGGCGATCGCGTGCTGATCGACAACCTGTCGTTTGCCATGCCTAAAGGCGCAATCGTGGGCGTCATCGGTGGTAACGGTGCCGGTAAATCGACCCTGTTCCGCATGTTGATGGGCAAGGAAACGCCGGACTCTGGCAGCATCGAGATCGGTGAAACCGTGCAACTGGCTTGCGTTGATCAGAGCCGTGACGACCTGGATGGCAGCAAGACTGTGTTCCAGCAGATCTCCGACGGTTCCGACCAGATCCGTATTGGCAACTACGAAATCCCGTCACGCACTTATGTCGGCCGCTTCAACTTCAAGGGCGGTGATCAGCAGAAGTTCGTCAAGGACCTCTCCGGTGGTGAGCGTGGTCGCTTGCACCTGGCGTTGACCTTGAAGGAAGGCGGCAACGTCTTGCTGCTCGACGAACCGTCCAACGACCTCGACGTGGAAACCCTGCGTTCGCTGGAAGAAGCACTGCTGGACTTCCCTGGCGCCGCCATTGTGATCTCTCACGATAGGTGGTTCCTGGACCGGGTTGCTACCCACATCCTGGCTTACGAAGATGATTCGCAAGCAGTGTTCTTCGAAGGCAACTACACCGAGTACGAAGCCGACCGCAAGAAGCGTCTGGGCGACGCTGCGGCCCAGCCGCATCGGGTACGCCACAAGAAACTGGCCTGATTTATTCAGGTGGTACAAAAACGGAGCCTTCGGGCTCCGTTTTTTTTGGGCAGCAATGTTCGCCTATCAAGATGTAGAGCGTCCGGCAGGAGCGAACTTGTTCGCGAGACAGACGACGGGGCGTGTCAGGTACATCGCCTCGCGAACAAGTTGGCTCCTACCGGGCGGCGTACCTTATGCATCCGGTTCAATCAGAATAATCTCGATATCCTGATCTCCGGCGGGGCGCTTCCAGAGCACTTCATCACCCAGCTGCCCGCCAATCAAGGCACGGCCCAGCGGCGAAGCCCAGTTGATGAGTCCGGCTGTTGCATCAGCCTGATCCTCGCCCACCAGTTGCACGCGCTGTTCAGTGCCGTGCTCGTCCGCGTATGTCACCCAACTGCCGATTTGAACCTTCTCGGTCGAAATCGCGGGAGTCACTACTTGCGCACTTAGCAGGCGCTGATTGAAATAACGCAGGTCACGTTCGAGGTCAGCCAGATGCTGTTTGTCGTTGTCTTGATCCAGTGCCGCGATCTCGCTGTGATGGGCCTGGAGTTCGGCGACGCGGCGCTGCAAATGCTCCAGACCGCTGGCGGTGACGTAATTGGGTTGCTCACTGATCAGGCGCTCGACCGGCTGGTCGGCATCCGCAGCGGCGTTGTCTTCGTTGACGAAGGCGCGGCTCATGGTTTTTCTCCTCTAATGGAAGTTGGGCCATGGCAGGGTGAGTTTAGTTTCGTCGAATTAGCTGTATGTCCACCAGCGTTGTGCCCTGCTGTTCAGACTGTGTGAAAACTACTGCAGGCTGGGCACCTTCGGTGTTGCGCGCACAATACTGCGTTAAAAACAGCCGAAAAATGCTCATTTAGACACTAGAGTCGGACGCGACCCCGGCCGTTTTTCGGCTGTTTTGATTCGCTTTGCTCACCCTCGGGGCCAGCCTGCGGCTGTTACTCGCTCCGCTCGTTGCGCCTTGTCTTGCCGTCGCTCGCTACGTTCTCACACAGTCTGTGTGGGAGCGAATTCATTCGCGAAGGCGGTGGGGCGGGTTCGGTGTCAATTCAGGTATTGATACGGTGCCGCATCCGCCATATTCGCGAATGAATTCGCTCCCACAATGATCGGTGTTCAGCTGTTCCAGCGTGGATATCCCAGTACCCGTTAATAGTGATACCACTTCACCTCAAGCATCACTTCGTTCTGCGGTGAGCTCAGTTGGCTGAACTCGCGCTGTGCGCTCAGGCGCAGGCCTATATTGCGTGACAGCTCCCACTGCTGGTTGAGGCTGATGCTGCGGCGGACTTCGCCGTTGGTGAAATAGTCGCCCTTGGTTTCAAGGCTCAGGTTACCCAACGGATTACGCCACAACACGCCGGTGTTGAAGCCTGCAGCGGGTGAGATGAACTCGGCGAAATCGTTGTTGTGCTCGACACGAACGGTGCCCAGCGCGAAACCCAGCACGTCTTCGCCCAACTGCCATGTCCCGCCTGCGCCGCCGTTCACATGGGAAACCAGCGTTTCATCGCCGTGTTTACCGAGTACTCGCTCCAGACCGCCAGTCACTTGCCACGACCAGGGTTGCAGCAGCGCATTGCGCGGCGTCAGCGAACGAATCGTCGCCAGATCCAGTTGCTGCAGTTGCCAGTGATTGCCTTCGTACTGACGCAGCTTGAGTTGCAGGATTTCGATCTGCGCCCCCAGCGGGAAACCGTAGGCGTTATCGTTGAGATCGTGATAGGCCATGCGCAAGCCGTACTCTGCAAAGGCCTTGTCATCACGGGTACCGACGCCGGCTTGCCAGGTACGGGACTCGTGACCGTCTTCAGGTAAACCGGGACGCTGGATGTCCAGCGCGGGCGGCGGGTTCTGATTGATTGCACGCAGTAGCTCGAAGCTGCGCTGAGCGCGCCCGGCATCACGTTCCTGACCGTTGGCGCGATAGCGTTCCAGGCGATACGCGGCATCCTGAATCAAAGCGCGACGCTCTTTGGGTTGAGCAAGGTATTCTGGATTTTGCAGTTGCTTCTGATCGGCACTGACATCCAGAACCCATTGCTGCTCGTAGCTGTTCAGCGGTTTTGCACGCTCAAGCAGTTCGCGTTCCCGAGAAGGACGGTAGTCGATCTTGTCCACAAGGCCAGCAGCTTTGACGGCCTTGACGGTATCGGTCGGGATGGCGGTCAGCGGGAATTGCTCGGTGAGCTTCAAGCCGGGGCGAGCAACCTGCAGCAGTTCCAGTAGCCGATAAGAGCAGTTTTCATCGAAGAAGTAGTAACCGAAGCGGATCTGCTTGAGCTCCCACACGTGTTCAACCATGCGCCCTGTTTCTTCCGGGGTCAGGTTGAGGTGGTATTCCCACAGGTCGCGGTTTTCCAGGCTGCGATATTCCGACAGTTTTTCCTGGTATGGCACCAGCGCGAACAGGCCGGGGTAGCCGCCAGCCAAGCCCTTCCAGGCGTACAGGATGCTGTTGTCCATGCCTTCGATGTAAGCACCGAAGTTGATTGCATAGCTGAGCAGCGCGGTGTTGTTGGTTTTGACATCAGCCTGATCGATGCGCAGCAGCGTGTGGCCGAACATGGATGACGGGCTGTTCAGGTAGGCAGCGGGGAAGATCATTACTGCGCTGTCGGGTGCAACGTCCTTGAACCATTGAGTGAACTCTTTGCACTCTACGGTTGGCAGGTCTTTTAGCTGTAACTGATCTTTCAGCCAGCGAGTACGTGCCGGATAAACACACTGTGCATGCTTCTCGCCAGCGCTTGCCGGGGCGTAGAGGGCATCAACGGTGGCGCTCAGCTCCGCCTTCGGGTCGTGTTCACCGTTGGCCGAGAGAAAGAATTTTGGGTCGTCAACATAGCTGCGCCAGCCACCCAGCTTGGCGGTCTCGTAATGCCCTAATGAAATCCAGAATGGCTCATTGGCCAGTTGCTGCAAACGTTCATCGCTCGCGTGTTGCGCGGCGGACAGCGGGGTGCAGACGCAGAGCGCCAGATACACAAGGCGTTTGAGCATGGAAAGCAACTATTCAAGAGATCGTCGGGAGATCGGGAAGTCAGCAGTCTAGCGCGTGAACGCAACAAAAAGCCCGCCCTCCGAGTGGGAGGGCGGGCGCAACGAGCTTATGCCTGGGTAGCGTACTTGGCCAGGGTCGGATCGTTTTTCAGTACGTCGATGGTGTTGGTGTGAACGTCTTCAGCGGTGGCGTCTGCCTTGCTGAAAATCTGGTTGAAGTGCTCGTGGGTGACAGCGGCGAAATGCGCACGGTCTTCCGGTGCAACGCCCAGCACTACCGCGTAAGTAGTCAGTGCTTCGCCTTGACCCATGGCCATGTCCTTGGAGAGCTCGTCCATCATGCCGTTCATGGCAATCCAGGATTTACCGCCGTAGGTCAGTGCGCTGTTGGTGGAGCAGCCGTTGGTGCCCGAGGTCATGCCGAAAGTGGCGTTGCCCGAAGTACCGTTAGTGGTTGATGCGAGGAAATGAGCGGGAGTACCGCGTTGACCTTCGAACAACATGTTGCCCCAGCCGCAGTCCGGGCCACCAGGAGCCTGGGCCATAGCGTTGATGGAAACAGCTGCGAAGAGACTACCAAGAAGAATCCGTTTCATAGCTTTATTCTCTTTATATTCAACCAAGGGTCAGGGTTCATGGCTTAAGTTGCGCCAAGGCGGCCAGCGTTAAATGTCTGGTGCGCCAAAGTTGGAGCTTAGGCGCTATCCAAGGGTTCCGCCTTTTATTACAAAATGTTCATCAAAAAAAGCTCATTGATATAACGCTCTGGCCAGCGTACCGCAGGGTTTGTGACGACTTGAGTTTTTTACTGTCTTGCAAGTCGAGTCCAGCGAGCGCCAGAATGCCGCCATCTGCCCCGCCTGATGTAAGGATGCCCGATGCCCGATACTGTTGCTGCCAGCCTGCGTCTTGCGCCTGAAGCGCTGACGCGTCCTTTTTCCGCTGAACAGTTCAGCTTTTCGACGACCAATGATCTGGAGCCTTTTCGCGGTGTGCTCGGCCAGGAACGAGCAGTAGAAGCCCTGCAATTCGGTGTGGCCATGCCGCGCCCCGGTTACAACGTGTTTGTCATGGGCGAGCCCGGCACCGGCCGCTTCTCGTTCGTGAAGCGTTACCTCAAGGCCGAAGGCAAGCGTCTTCAAACCCCCAGCGACTGGGTTTACGTCAACCACTTCGACGAACCCCGCGAGCCCCGTGCACTGGAGTTGCCACCGGGCAGCGCGCATCAGTTCATCACTGATATCGGTGGTTTGATCGATAACTTGCTGTCGACCTTTCCGGCCGTCTTCGAGCATCCGTCGTATCAGCAAAAGAAAAGTGCCATCGACCGCGCTTTCAACCAGCGGTATGACAAGGCACTGGACGTCATCGAGCGTCTGGCGCTGGAAAAAGACATCGCTCTGTACCGCGACAGCACCAATATCGCCTTTACCCCGATGCTGGACGGCAAGGCGCTGGATGAAGCCGAGTTTTCGCAACTGCCTGAAGCTGATCGCGAGCGCTTCCACGAAGACATCTCGGCACTTGAAGAGCGGTTGAACGAAGAGCTCGCCAGCTTGCCGCAGTGGAAGCGCGAGTCCAGTAATCAACTGCGTCAGTTGAACGAAGAGACCATCACCCTGGCGCTTCAGCCACTGTTGGCACCATTGTCCGAGCAGTACGCGGAGAACGCGGCGGTCTGTGCGTATTTGCAGGCGATGCAGGTTTACCTGTTGAAGACCGTGGTCGAGCAACTGGTCGACGACAGCAAGACCGATGCTCAGGCGCGCAAGCTGCTTGAAGAGCAATACAGCCCGAGTCTGGTGGTGGGTCACGCAGCCAGCGGCGGCGCTCCGGTGGTGTTCGAGCCGCATCCGACTTACGACAACCTGTTTGGCCGTATCGAATACAGCACCGATCAGGGCGCGCTTTACACCACCTACCGCCAGTTGCGGCCAGGTGCATTGCATCGCGCCAACGGTGGGTTCCTGATTCTCGAAGCGGAGAAAATGCTCAGCGAGCCTTTTGTCTGGGACGCCCTCAAGCGCGCCCTGCAATCGCGCAAACTGAAAATGGAATCGCCGCTGGGTGAGATGGGGCGTCTGGCTACGGTCAGCCTCACGCCGCAAGTGATCCCGTTGCAGGTCAAAGTGATCATTATCGGTGCGCGGTCGCTGTATTACACGCTGCAGGACCTGGATCCGGACTTCCAGGAGATGTTCCGGGTACTGGTGGATTTCGATGAAGACATCCCGATGTACGACGAAACCCTTGAGCAGTTCGCCCAGTTGCTGAAGACCCGTACTTCGGAAGAAGGCATGGCGCCATTGACGGCGGACGCGGTGGCGCGTCTGGCGACCTACAGCGCTCGCCTCGCCGAGCATCAGGGGCGTCTCTCGGCGCGAATCGGTGATTTGTTCCAGTTGGTCAGCGAGGCGGATTTCATTCGCCAGTTGGCTAACGATGAGCAGACCGACGCGGGCCATATCGAACGAGCACTCAAGGCCAAGGCCACGCGGACCGGTCGTGTGTCTGCGCGGATTCTCGACGACATGATGGCTGGCATCATCCTCATCGACACTGACGGTGCGGCGGTTGGCAAGTGCAACGGGCTGACGGTGCTGGAAGTGGGTGATTCGGCCTTCGGGGTGCCAGCGCGGATTTCCGCCACGGTCTATCCGGGCGGCAGCGGCATCGTCGATATCGAGCGTGAGGTTAACCTCGGCCAGCCGATTCACTCCAAAGGCGTGATGATCCTGACTGGCTATCTGGGTAGCCGGTATGCGCAGGAATTTCCGTTGGCGATTTCGGCGAGTATCGCGCTGGAGCAGTCTTACGGTTACGTGGATGGCGACAGTGCGTCGTTGGGCGAGGCGTGCACGCTGATTTCGGCTTTGTCGAAAACCCCGCTCAAGCAGTGCTTTGCAATCACCGGCTCGATCAACCAGTTCGGTGAAGTGCAGGCGGTGGGCGGGGTCAACGAGAAAATCGAAGGCTTCTTCCGTCTCTGCGAGGCGCGCGGTCTGACGGGCGAACAGGGCGCAATCATCCCGCAGGCCAATGTGGCGACACTGATGCTTGATGAGCGTGTGCTGCAAGCGGTGCGCGCCGGGCAATTCCATGTTTATGCAGTGCGTCAGGCTGATGAAGCGTTGAGCCTGTTGGTGGGCGAACCTGCCGGTGAGCCGGACGAGAATGGCGAGTTCCCGGAAGGCAGCATCAACGCCCGGGTCGTCGAGCGTCTGCGTGATATTGCCGAGATGCTCAGTGATGACGATCTCAGAGAGGAGCTGGAGAAGGAGCCTGCGCAACTGGCACCGGAACTCAAGGCTTAACCACGGAAGTGGCAACGCCTTCTGTGCAGACTCTGTGAAAACTACTGCGCTCGGCAATACTGCGTTAAAAACAGGCGAAAAATGCTCATTTAGAACACCTAGACTCCGCTTTTTCGCCTGTTTTTGCCTTGTCTTGCCGTCGCTCGCTACGTTTTCACACAGTCTGTGTGGGAGCGAATTCATTCGCGAATACGGTATGTCAGCCGACGATGATGTTGACCGTGCAGACCCCTTCGCGAATGAATTCGCTCCCACCGGTCCTCAATTCAGCACGATTCCTGTAGGAGCTGCCGAAGGCTGCGAACGACGGAGTGTCAGGAGCATCGCTTCGCAGCCTTCGGCAGCTCCTACAGACTTCGATGGCTACCGATGCGCCGTTCATCCCCCTCAACTTTCCCAATTCATCTTTTCCTCTATTCTGTTTCCGTACCACGGTTGTCAAAGGGACTGACGCGCCTTAAAGCATTTTTCAATGCGGCGAACACCGTAGCCAACGAGGAGCTCGCCATGTCGCGTAGCCTCTGCCTTACCCGCCAATGCCTGGGTCTGATGACCCGGATCGAATGTGTGATACGCCCCCTTTCTGGTGACAATGGCATGTGGACGTTGCTATTTGCTGCTGGCATGACTGGGGAACAACCCTCTGCGATCAAGACTCAAGGGCCTTTTCCCGGGGCTCCGGCTGCCGAGTCAGTGATGTTGGCGATTGCCGAGAGTCTGACTTCCAGCGGTTACGAAGAAACAGACGATATGCCTATCTGGAGCCTGCACCTGCAGGGCGAGTTACGCCGGATCAATAGCGATTCATCCGGGGCCCAGCGTTCTTCCCCTTTCTAGCCTCATTCAACCTGCGCTACGACGTTACCTTGCGATTCATATGATCCATATGGAAGGCTGCAGTAGTAACGTCGGATCTTCACTTTCAATCCGTCATGCGTGGCTTTAGGTCACATTCTGCGAATCGTCGGGTGGCTGGTATACTCGCCGCCATCTCCACGCATCTGTGAGTTCAAATGGAACGTTTTGTCGAAAATGCCATGTATGCCTCGCGCTGGCTGCTGGCCCCTCTGTATTTCGGTCTGTCCCTGGGTTTGCTGGCACTGGTACTGAAGTTCTTCCAGGAGATCTTTCACGTCCTGCCCAACGTGTTTGCGTTGGCCGAGGCTGACCTGATTCTGGTCTTGTTGTCCCTTATCGACATGGCGCTGGTGGGTGGCCTGTTGGTGATGGTGATGATCTCCGGCTACGAAAACTTCGTGTCGCAACTGGACATCGACGAGGGCAAAGAGAAGCTCAACTGGCTGGGCACCATGGACTCTTCGTCGCTGAAGATGAAAGTTGCCGCCTCCATTGTTGCGATTTCCTCCATTCACCTGTTGCGGGTGTTCATGGACGCCAAGAACATCGAGCCGCAGTACCTGATGTGGTACGTAATCATCCACATGACGTTCGTGGTATCGGCATTTGCCATGGGTTACCTCGATAAGGTCACCAAGCACTGAAATCGTTGCTCTCATTGCTTCACATCGCCGCCCGCCCATTGAAAAATGGACGGGCGGCGTCGTTTCAGGGTGTTGAAATCCGTTACCTTGTTTAGCGATCGTGTTCTTGAGCGAGGAGTTAAAAGTGACTGAAGATGAATTGGCATTACATCTCAATGCCGGCAGCATCGACGAGCTGAACCTTATTTCCATCGAGGGCGGGATTTATCTGCTGGAGGCGCGCATGCAGGGCATCGTAGAGCTTCTCAGGGGCGAGCGAGGCGAGACGGTCCGGTTACGTTCGGTCGAGCATGCTCGCGAGCTACTCAAAGACTTCACTCCGGTGCCGTTTCATCTGGTTCACGCGGTGGTCCACGACGAAATGTGCGGCATGCCGGTGGATAAGCGCGAAGCGCTGCGAGTGCCGATCAGCTTTCATTCGAAGTGGTAGTTTTTGTTTTTTGTAGGAGCTGCCCAAGGCTGCGAACAGTAGTGTGCCAGGAATATCGCTTTCGCAGCCTTCGGCAGCTCCTACAGTGGCGTATGCAGGTACTTCATGTGCTAGGCTGCTCGGCCTTTTGATACGGAGTGCCTGGTTCAGGCATTCCTTTAGCGGAGCAGTGATATGTCCGAAGTCAACTTGTCCACCGACGAAACTCGCGTCAGCTACGGCATTGGCCGTCAGTTGGGCGGCCAACTGCGCGACAACCCTCCGCCGGGCGTTAACCTGGATGCGATCCTGGCTGGCCTGACCGATGCGTTCGGTGGCAAGCCAAGCCGTGTTGGCGAAGAAGAAATGTCCGCCAGCTTCAAGGTGATCCGCGAAATCATGCAGGCTGAAGCCGCTGTCAAGGCTGAGCAGGCTGCTGGTGCTGGTCTGGCTTACCTGGCTGAAAACGGTAAGCGCGAAGGCGTTACCACTCTGCCATCCGGCCTGCAATTTGAAGTGCTGACTACCGGTACTGGCGCCAAGCCAACCCGTGAAGATCAGGTTCGCACTCACTATCACGGCATGCTGACTGACGGCACCGTGTTCGACAGCTCCTACGAGCGTGGCGAGCCAGCTGAATTTCCGGTAGGTGGCGTTATTGCTGGCTGGACTGAAGCGCTGCAACTGATGAACGCTGGCAGCAAATGGCGTCTGCACGTACCGAGCGAGCTGGCTTACGGCGCTCAGGGCGTTGGCAGCATCCCGCCGCACAGCGTGCTGGTATTCGACGTTGAGCTGCTCGACGTTCTCTGATCGATTGCATATCGGTTCAGTAACGGGCAGGGCGAGTCTTGCAGGCTCGCTCTGCTCCTGTTTCAGCGACTGGTGTCATGTCAGTGCAATTCCGCGATCGGGCGCAACGCTCGGGCATAGCAGAACAGAAACAGATTGCGCACCAACTCTTTCAGCACGATCGGCTCACTCGAGCTCAGCTCGTTGACGTCCAGATCCCCTTGATCGCGCAGTTCATCCAGCGCTTCCTTCTCCAGCACGGCACACACTTCCCCGGTTTCGCGATGCAGAATTCGCAGGTAAGGGTGAGGGCGGTCCAGCCATGCATCGATCAAATACGTCATGTTGCTTCTCCTTGAAAGGTTTCAATGAGAATAATTCTTATTGGTGGAATAGCAAGTCTCTATTGAGAATAATTCGCATTTTAATGCCGGGTGGTTGATTTGGGTCATATTGGGACATTGAATTTTGTTCTGTGGGAGCTGGGCTTGCCCGCGATAAGGCTGAATACGGTTCACCTTTAGATCGCGTGCAGCCTTATCGCGGGCAAGCCCAGCTCCCACAGGATCGCGATATTCAGCACGTTTTCATTTGCCAACAAAAAGCCCGTCACGTTGGACGGGCTTTTTGGTTGCAGCGGACCATCAGTGGGTACGGGCCACCGCAAACTCGCTCAGTTCAACCAGTGCGTCGCGGTATTCACTCGGCGGCAGGGCATCCAGGCATTTGATGGCGCGAGCGACGTAATCGCGGGCCAGCTGCGCGGTGTAGTCCAGCGCACCAGCGCTTTCTACGGCGCTGCGAATGCTTTCCAGATCTTCCAGGCCACCTTTCTGGATGGCCTGACGTACCAGGGCAGCCTGTTCGGCAGTACCTTCGCGCATGGTGTAGATCAACGGCAGGGTCGGCTTGCCTTCGGCCAGATCGTCACCGACGTTCTTGCCCAGGGTTTCAGCGTCGCCACGGTAATCGAGAAGGTCGTCTACCAGTTGGAAAGCGACGCCCAGGTGGTCACCAAAGGTGCGCAGCGCTTCACTTTGCTCTTCGGTGGCGTTGCACAGGGCTGCGGCGCTATGAGTCGAGGCCTCGAACAGCATGGCTGTCTTGCCGCGAATCACCTCCATATAGATCTCTTCGGTGGTGCTTGCGTCGCGCACTTTAGACAGCTGCAGCACTTCGCCTTCGGCAATGACCCGGGTCGCTTTCGAAAGGATCTTCATGACGGGCATCGAGCCCAGTTCGACCATCATTTCGAAAGAGCGGGAATAAAGGAAGTCACCGACCAGCACGCTTGGCGCATTTCCCCACAGCGCGTTGGCGGTGGAGCGGCCGCGGCGCATGCCCGACATGTCGACCACATCGTCATGGAGCAGTGTCGCGGTGTGCAGGAACTCGATGGTAGCAGCCAGCAGACGGACGTCGTCGCCCTCGCGGCCAAGCGCTTTGCCACAGAGAAGAACCAGCAGCGGACGCAGGCGTTTGCCTCCAGCCGAGGTAATGTAGTCGCCGATTTTCGAGACCAACGGTACCCGCGACGTCAGCTGCTTCTTGATAATGACGTCGACGGCACTAAAATCGTCCGCCACAGCGCGGTAGAAGGCTTGAGGTTGCATCAGCGAGGGGTGCTCCAGAAGGGTTGCGCCGCATGCTAGGTTGCGGGTCAGAGCGTGTCAAGGTATGACATCCCGCCTCTTGCAACCGTTTGATGCCTTGCGTACAATCGCGCACCCTAACTTTCCTGGGCAGCACCTGCCTTACGCAATTGCCAACGGGCCTTTCCAGCCCCAGGCAGCCATGCCAGCCGATACTCTACTTATAAAGAGCTGGGTGAGCAGGATTTTCGGAGAAATACCATGTCTTATGCAGTAATCGTTACCGGTGGCAAGCAGTACAAAGTTGCCCCAGGTGAATACCTGAAGATCGAAAAACTGGAAATCGCCACTGGCGAATCCGTTACCTTCGATCGCGTTCTGTTGGTTGCCAACGGCGACGACGTTAACATCGGTGCACCTGTTGTTGCCGGCGCTACCGTTGTAGCTGAAGTGATCTCGCAAGGTCGTCACGACAAGATCCGCATCATCAAGTTCCGTCGTCGTAAGCACCACATGAAGCGTATGGGCCACCGCCAGTGGTACACCGAGATCAAAATCACCGGTATTCAGGCTTAATTTCAGCCTAATCCCTCACTAGGAGAATTGACTCATGGCACACAAAAAAGCTGGTGGTAGTACCCGTAACGGTCGCGATTCAGAAGCCAAACGCCTTGGCGTGAAGATGTATGGCGGCCAGGCTATTATCCCGGGCAACATCATCGTGCGTCAGCGCGGTACCCAATTCCACGCTGGCTACGGCGTTGGTATGGGTAAAGATCACACCCTGTTCGCGAAAGTGGAAGGCGTGATCAAGTTCCAGGTTAAAGGCGCCTTCGGTCGTCGCTACGTGAGCATCGTTCCGAAGACTGAAGTCTCCGCAGCGTAATCATGCAGCAGCTGGAAAAGCCCTGTCTCGCGACGGGGCTTTTTCGTTTTTGAAGGTTGTTGGCTACAGGCTTTAAAAGGCTTTGGTGAGTCTCTTGCAAAACTGTTTGTGCGGGCTGTTGTGATGTTGACCTGTGAGGTCACTGGTTTTTGATCGGTATCGCAACGCTCATTTTTGCAAGAGTCTTATGTATTTATGTTGTTCTGCTCGTCCCTGTGGCGGGAGGCGTGCGTTATGAAATTTGTAGATGAAGTATCCATTCGAGTAAAGGCCGGTGACGGTGGCAACGGTTGCATGAGCTTCCGTCGCGAAAAATTCATCGAAAACGGCGGTCCTAACGGCGGTGATGGTGGTGATGGCGGCTCGATCTTCATGGTCGCCGACGAAAACCTCAATACCCTGGTTGACTACCGTTACACCCGTCACTTTGATGCTGAGCGCGGTTCCAACGGCGGCAGCGCTGACTGCACCGGCAAGAAGGGTGAAGAGTTGGTGTTGCGTGTGCCGGTAGGTACTACGGTCATCGACGCCAGTACCCAGGAGATCATCGGCGACCTGACTAAAGCTGGTCAGCGTTTGCTGGTGGCAATGGGTGGGTGGCACGGTCTGGGTAACACCCGATTCAAGTCCAGTACCAACCGTGCGCCACGTCAGACTACGCCGGGCAAGCCGGGCGACCAGCGTGACCTCAAGCTTGAGTTGAAAGTATTGGCTGATGTGGGTCTGTTGGGTTTGCCGAACGCTGGCAAAAGTACCTTCATTCGCTCTGTGTCTGCTGCCAAGCCGAAAGTCGCTGACTATCCGTTCACTACCCTGGTGCCAAACCTGGGTGTGGTCAGCGTCGATCGCTGGAAGAGCTTTGTGGTTGCGGACATTCCAGGTCTGATCGAGGGCGCTTCCGGTGGTGCAGGCCTCGGCATTCGCTTCCTCAAGCACCTGGCGCGTACTCGCTTGTTGCTGCACCTCGTTGATATGGCCCCGCTGGATGAGAGCAGCGCTCCGGATGCTGCGGAAGTCATCGTTAACGAGCTGGTCAAGTTCAGTCCTTCTCTGGCTGAGCGTGATCGCTGGCTGGTGCTTAACAAATGCGACCAGATTCTCGAAGAGGAGCATGAAGCTCGCGTCAAGGAGATCGTTGATCGTCTTGAGTGGACAGGTCCTGTCTACGTGATCTCGGCCATTGCCAAAGAAGGCACCGAGCAGCTTAGCCGCGACATCATGCGTTATCTCGAAGAGCGTGCTCAGCGCATTGCTGAAGAGCCCGGCTATGCTGAAGAGCTGGCGGAGCTGGATCAGCGCATCGAAGATGAGGCGCGTGCTCAGTTGCAGGCACTGGATGACAAGCGTGCATTGCGTCGTAGCGGCGTGAAGAGCGTGCATGACATCGGTGAAGATGATTGGGACGAAGAAGATGAGGATGATGAAGACGGTCCGGAAATCATTTACGTCCGTGACTGATCCTCTGCAGTAAACTAGACGCCGCTTAGAGATAAGCGGCGTTTTTGTATCTGATATCTTGAATTTGTATCTACCAAAATTCTCTGGCTAAGGTTGGAAGATGATGCGCAGCAAAGTGACAGGTGCCCGACGCTGGGTCGTAAAGATTGGCAGTGCCTTGCTGACTGCGGATGGCAAGGGGCTGGATCGTGCGGCGATGGGTGTTTGGGTCGAGCAGATGGTGGCGCTGCATGAGGCGGGCGTTGAGTTGGTCCTGGTTTCCTCCGGGGCTGTGGCTGCCGGTATGAGCCGTTTGGGCTGGACGTCGCGACCTAGTGCCATGCATGAGCTGCAAGCTGCCGCTGCAATTGGTCAGATGGGGCTGGTTCAAGCGTGGGAGTCCAGCTTTGCCGAGCATGGCCGCCATACGGCGCAGATTCTGCTGACTCATGACGACCTGTCCGATCGCAAGCGCTACCTGAATGCTCGCAGTACGCTGCGTACTCTGGTTGATCTGGGTGTCGTTCCAGTAATCAATGAAAACGACACTGTCGTGACCGACGAAATTCGCTTTGGCGACAACGATACCCTGGCGGCGTTGGTGGCGAACCTGGTTGAGGCCGACTTGCTGGTGATCCTCACGGATCGCGACGGCATGTTCGATGCCGATCCGCGTAACAATCCTGAAGCGCAGTTGATCTACGAAGCGCGTGCTGATGATCCGGCCCTTGATGCTGTTGCGGGCGGTACGGGTGGTG
The DNA here is from genome assembly GCF_032582135.1 of Pseudomonas syringae group sp. J309-1. NCBI lineage: Bacteria > Pseudomonadati > Pseudomonadota > Gammaproteobacteria > Pseudomonadales > Pseudomonadaceae > Pseudomonas > Pseudomonas syringae group sp. J309-1. Next base: position 22,470 of record NZ_JAWHNU010000055.1, read on the forward strand.
CGCTGGGCCGTGGTGGCATGCAGACCAAATTGCGTGCTGCACGATTGGCGGCTCGTTCGGGGGCTCACACGGTGATTGTCGGTGGGCGCATTGAGCGCGTGCTTGCGCGCCTTAAAGGCGGTGAGCGTCTGGGGACGCTGCTGTCTCCTGAGCGTGAAATGCTCGCAGCTCGCAAGCAGTGGCTGGCGGGGCACTTGCAGACTCGCGGCACTCTGGTTCTGGATGAGGGTGCCGTGGCTGCGCTGAGCAAGGATCACAAAAGTCTGCTGCCTGTTGGGGTCAAGCTGGTCCAGGGCAGCTTCCGTCGTGGCGAAATGGTTGTGTGCGTTGCGCCTGACGGTCGCGAAGTTGCGCGTGGGCTGAGTAACTACAGCGCTCTTGAGGCGCAGAAAATTATTGGTCAGTCGTCGGAAGCAATCGTGCGTGTGCTGGGCTATATGGCCGAGCCTGAGCTGGTGCATCGGGATAATCTGATTCTGGTTTGAAATGCTGTTCCTGCACCTGTAGGAGCGCGCTTGCCCGCGATTGCGTCAGGTCAGGCAGTACATTTTGGTTGACTCGGCGCAATCGCGGGCAAGCGCGCTCCTACGGGGTCTGCGTTCGCCGGTAGCTAGCTTTCCACAAGATAAGGAACACGTAATGCGCGTAACGAAGGGACTGCTCGGGGCTTTGCTGGTGTTGCCGATGCTGGCTTCTGCGGAAGAGATTGGTCAGGTGTCGACGGTGTTCAAACTCGTTGGCCCGAATGATCGAATTGTGGTCGAGGCTTTTGATGATCCCAAGGTCGATGGCGTGACTTGCTATCTTTCGCGCGCCAAGACGGGTGGGGTGAAGGGTGGTCTGGGTCTGGCCGAAGATCGCGCCGAGGCATCCATCGCTTGTCGTCAGGTCGGCCCCATTCATTTCAAGGGTGAGTTGAAGGACGGCGACGAGGTCTTCAAAGAGCGCACTTCCCTGGTGTTCAAAACCATGCAGGTTGTGCGCTTCTTCGATAAAAAGCGTAATGCGCTGGTTTATCTGGTGTACAGCGACCGGATCATCGAAGGAAGTCCGCAGAATGCGGTGACTGCGATTCCGATTCTGCCGTGGTCTCCTGCTCCCGCGCCGTGATGCTGTTCCTGGCACCGCGCTGTCCTTGGTCGGCATGCGGCTTGTAGGAGCGCGCTTGCCCGCGATTGCGTCAGAGCGGCCCATGCATTCATTGGTTGATAGAATCTAGCCGCGGGCAAGCGCGCTCCTACAGGTCCTGTGTCTATCTCGTGACTGTGTAGTGTTAGGAGCAAGTGCGATTATTCAACAAATTGCAGGCAACAAAAAACCGACCCTTGGGTCGGTTTTTTTACGGCTTAAGCTTATCGCTTAGGCTGCAGCAGCAACGCTCAGGTCTTTGATGTGACCGTTCAGGCGGCTTTTATGACGAGCAGCTTTGTTCTTGTGGATGATGCCTTTATCGGCCATACGGTCGATAACTGGCACGGCCAGAACATAAGCAGCTTGTGCTTTTTCAGCGTCTTTTGCGTCGATGGCTTTAACTACATTCTTGATGTAGGTACGAACCATGGAACGCAGGCTGGCGTTGTGGCTGCGACGCTTCTCAGCCTGTTTTGCACGTTTTTTGGCGGAAGGTGTGTTGGCCACCGTCGAGCTCCTCGAAAGACTTTTTAGGGAATAGCTTACAAAATAGGCCGCGAATCATGCCGATGACTGGATTGATTGTCAAGGGGTGGTGATCGGTTCCGCCGAGTGGTCGCTATGTTCGACCGGGATATTTATTTCCGGTGCGCGACCTGTAAACTCGCCGGCTTTGCCTCTGTGCTTTTGCGGCGCGGAGTATCGCATAAATGGACAGGTTTATCGCCCTGTCCTTTAGCCAAGGCGCTAAATTCTTCAATGAACCTACTCAAATCGTTGGCTGCCGTCAGCTCTATCACCATGCTTTCCCGGGTGTTGGGCTTCGTTCGAGACACTATTATTGCGCGCACATTTGGCGCGGGAATGGCGACGGATGCCTTCTTTATTGCTTTCAAATTGCCGAATCTGCTGCGCCGGATTTTCGCTGAAGGTGCGTTCTCTCAGGCCTTCGTGCCGATTCTGGCGGAATATAAAAGCCAGCAAGGCGAGGAGGCGACGCGCACGTTTGTCGCGTATGTCACCGGGCTCCTGACGCTGGTCCTGGCGTTGGTCACGCTGCTGGGGATTATCGCTGCGCCTTGGGTGATTTGGGCCACTGCGCCGGGTTTTGTCGATACGCCGGAAAAATTCGCGCTGACCACTGACCTGTTGCGCGTGACCTTTCCTTATATATTGCTGATTTCCCTGTCGTCGCTGGCGGGCGCGATTCTCAATACCTGGAACCGCTTTTCGGTCCCGGCCTTCGTGCCAACGCTGCTCAACGTCAGCATGATTTTTTTCGCCCTGTTCCTCACGCCTTATTTTGACCCTCCGGTAATGGCGCTGGGCTGGGCGGTTCTGGTCGGGGGGCTTTTGCAACTGCTCTATCAACTGCCGCACCTGAAAAAGATCGGCATGCTGGTACTGCCGCGTTTGAATCTGCATGACACCGGTGTATGGCGGGTAATGAAGCAGATGCTGCCTGCCATCCTTGGCGTATCGGTCAGTCAGATTTCTCTGATTATCAATACGATATTTGCCTCGTTCCTTGTCGCCGGTTCAGTCTCCTGGATGTACTACGCCGACCGTTTGATGGAGTTGCCGTCCGGTGTGCTGGGTGTGGCGCTGGGTACTATTCTTCTGCCGATCCTGTCGAAAACCTATGCCAGCAAGGACCGTCAGGAATATTCGCGGATTCTCGACTGGGGTCTGCGCCTGTGTTTTGTGCTGGTCCTGCCGTGCACGCTGGCGCTGGGGATTCTGGCTGAACCGTTGACCGTTTCCCTGTTTCAATACGGTAAATTCGACGCGGTGGATGCGGCCATGACCCAGCGGGCGCTGATCGCTTACTCGGTGGGTTTGCTGGGCATCATTGTGATTAAAGTGCTCGCACCGGGGTTTTACGCCCAACAAAATATTCGCACCCCGGTGAAAATCGCGATTTTCACCCTTATTGTCACTCAACTGCTTAACCTGGTTTTTATCGTACCGCTGCAGCATGCCGGTCTGGCCTTGGCGATCAGCGTTGGCGCCTGCATTAATGCGATGCTTTTGTTCTGGCAGTTGCGCAAGCAGGATCTGTTTCAGCCGCAGCCAGGATGGACGAAGTTTCTCTTTAAGCTGTGTCTGGCGGTCGGGGTGATGTCTGGCGTGCTGCTTGGTCTGATGCATGTGATGCCGGCCTGGAGCGACGGGCAGATGCTTGAGCGCTTCATTCGTCTCGGCGGGCTGGTGGCGGCTGGGGTTGTGGCTTATTTCGCGACCCTGTTGCTATTGGGTTTTCGCCTCAAGGATTTCGCCCGCAGCGCAGTACTGTAAGCAATAGTTGTAACGGGGAGTCGTCGGTTTTTCCCGTCGTGGAGCGATGACTATTGTTTTGCCTTGGCGTGTTCCTGTCGTCCGGGGCTGTGTGTGGTTATAATCGGCCACTTTATGAGCAAGAAGTGCGTTATGCAGCTGGTTCGAGGCCTCCATAATCTTCGCCCCCAGCATCGGGGCTGCGTCGCCACCATTGGCAACTTTGACGGTGTTCACCGGGGCCACCAGGCTATCCTGGCTCGCTTGCGTGAACGTGCGGTCGAGTTGGGAGTGCCCAGCTGTGTGGTGATTTTCGAGCCGCAGCCGCGTGAGTTCTTTGCTCCGGCCACTGCTCCGGCCCGTCTCGCACGCTTGCGTGACAAGCTGGAGCTGCTGGAGGCCGAGGGCGTTGATCGGGTGTTGTGTCTGGCGTTCAATCAGCGCTTTAGTAAGCTCAGCGCGGCAGAATTTGTCGATACGATATTGATCGACGGGCTCGGCATCCAACATCTTGAGGTAGGCGATGATTTCCGTTTCGGTTGCGACCGAATGGGAGACTTCGACTTCCTGCAACAAGCGGGCGATGCCCGTGGTTTTACGGTTGAGGCGGCGCAGACCGTCGAAATCGATGGCGTTCGCGTCAGCAGTACCAAGGTGCGTAATGCCCTGGCCGTGGCGGATTTCGCTTTGGCCGAGCGCATGCTCGGGCGACCGTTCCGGATTACCGGACGTATCCTGCACGGCCAGAAGCTGGCTCGGCAGTTGGGCACTCCCACCGCCAACGTGCAGCTCAAACGGCGTCGTGTGCCGCTGACCGGGGTTTATCTGGTCAGTGCAAGCATTGATGGCAAGACCTGGCCGGGCGTCGCCAATATTGGCGTGCGTCCGACCGTGGCAGGTGATGGCAGTGCCCACCTTGAAGTACATCTTCTGGACTTTGCCGGTGATCTTTACGACCGGCGTTTGACGGTGGCTTTCCACCATAAGCTGCGTGATGAGCAGCGTTTCGCCTCCCTGGAGGCGCTCAAGACGGCAATCAATGCGGACGTCGCCGCCGCCCGTGCCCATTGGCATGGCTAACCGCTAATCAAGAGCCTGAAATGACCGACTACAAAGCCACGCTAAACCTTCCGGACACCGCCTTCCCAATGAAGGCCGGCCTGCCCCAGCGCGAGCCGCAAACTCTGCAGCGCTGGGACAGCATTGGCCTGTACCAGAAGCTGCGCGAAATTGGCAAGGATCGTCCGAAGTTCGTTCTGCACGACGGTCCTCCTTACGCCAACGGCTCTATTCATATCGGTCACGCCGTTAACAAGATTCTCAAGGACATGATCCTGCGCTCGAAAACGCTTTCGGGTTTCGACGCGCCTTATGTTCCGGGTTGGGACTGCCACGGTCTGCCGATCGAGCACAAAGTTGAAGTGACTCACGGCAAGAACCTGTCTGCGGACAAGACTCGCGAGCTGTGCCGCGCTTATGCTTCCGAGCAGATTGAAGGGCAAAAGTCCGAGTTCATTCGCCTGGGTGTTCTGGGCGACTGGAGCAATCCCTACCTGACCATGAACTTCACCAACGAAGCCGGCGAAATCCGGGCGCTGGCGGAAATGGTCAAAGGTGGCTTCGTGTTCAAGGGCCTCAAGCCCGTGAACTGGTGCTTCGACTGCGGTTCGGCTCTGGCTGAAGCAGAAGTTGAATATCAGGATAAAAAATCCTCGACCATCGACGTGGCGTTCCCGATCGCTGACGAAGAGAAGCTGGCCAAGGCATTCGGTCTGGATGCATTGAGCAAACCTGCGGCCATCGTGATCTGGACCACCACCCCGTGGACCATCCCGGCCAACCAGGCGCTGAACGTTCATCCCGAGTTCGAATACGCGCTGGTTGATGTTGGCGACAGGCTGCTGGTGCTGGCCGCAGAGCTGGTTGAAAGCTGCCTGACCCGTTACAAGCTGGAAGGCTCGGTTATCGCCACTGCGAGCGGTGCTGCGCTGGAGTTGATCAACTTCCGTCACCCATTCTACGACCGCCTGTCGCCAGTCTACCTGGCTGATTACGTCGAGCTGGGCGCTGGCACGGGCGTCGTTCACTGCTCGCCTGCTTATGGCGTCGACGACTTCGTGATCAGCAAAAGTTATGGTTTGACCAACGATGAAATCATCAGCCCGGTGCAAAGCAACGGTGTGTATGTTGAGTCGCTGGAGTTCTTCGGTGGCCAGTTCATCTTCAAGGCCAACCAGGCAATCATCGACAAACTGGCCGAAGTCGGCAGCTTGATGGACACCGAAACCATCACGCACAGCTACATGCACTGCTGGCGTCACAAGTCGCCGCTGATCTATCGCGCTACCGCGCAATGGTTCGTGGGCATGGACAAACAGCCTGAGTCCGGCGACACCCTGCGTGAGCGCGCGGTCAAGGCTATCGAAGACACCCAGTTCGTTCCGGCATGGGGTCAGGCGCGCCTGCACTCAATGATCGCCAACCGTCCTGACTGGTGCATTTCGCGTCAGCGTAACTGGGGCGTGCCGATCCCGTTCTTCCTGCACAAGGAAAGCGGTGATCTTCACCCGCGTACCGTTGAGTTGATGGAAGAAGTCGCCCAACGCGTCGAGAAAGAAGGCATCGAAGCCTGGTTCAAGCTGGACGCCGCGGAGCTGTTGGGTGACGAAGCGTCGAAGTACGACAAGATTTCCGACACGCTGGACGTCTGGTTCGACTCCGGTACTACGCATTGGCACGTGCTGCGCGGTTCACACCCGATGGGTCATGAGACCGGTCCACGCGCCGACCTGTACCTTGAAGGTTCCGACCAACACCGTGGCTGGTTCCATTCGTCGTTGTTGACCGGCTGCATGCTGGACGACCACGCGCCTTACCGCGAATTGCTGACCCACGGCTTTGTCGTCGACGAAAACGGTCGCAAGATGTCCAAGTCGCTGAACAACGTTGTGGCGCCGCAGAAGGTCAATGATTCGCTGGGCGCAGATATCATGCGTCTGTGGGTGTCGGCGACCGACTACTCTGGTGAAATGGCTGTTTCCGATCAGATCCTGCAACGCAGCGCTGATGCCTACCGCCGTATCCGCAACACTGCCCGCTTCCTGCTCTCTAACCTGAGCGGTTTCAATCCGGCGACCGATATCCTGCCGCCGGAAGAAATGCTGGCGCTGGATCGCTGGGCGGTAGACCGGGCCTTGCTGCTGCAACGCGAGCTGGAAGAGCATTACGGCGAATACCGTTTCTGGAACGTGTATTCCAAGATCCACAACTTCTGCGTGCAGGAGTTGGGTGGTTTCTATCTGGACATCATCAAGGACCGCCAATACACCACGGCCGCGGACAGCACTGCACGTCGCTCCTGCCAGACCGCGTTGTTCCATATCTCCGAAGCGCTGGTGCGCTGGATCGCGCCGATCCTGGCATTCACTGCTGACGAGCTGTGGCAGTTCCTGCCGGGCGAGCGTAACGAATCGGTCATGCTCAACACCTGGTACCAGGGGCTGAGCGAGATGCCGGCTGACTTCGAGCTGGACCGCGCCTATTGGGAGCGGATCATGGCGGTGAAGGTCGCGGTCAACAAGGAAATGGAAAACCTGCGTGCAGCCAAGGCGATTGGCGGCAACCTGCAGGCCGAAGTGACTCTGTATGCTGAAGACGCACTGGTCGCGGACCTGTCGAAACTGAGCAACGAACTGCGCTTTGTGCTGATCACCTCCACGGCCAGCGTCGCGCCATTGCTCGATGCTCCAGCCGATGCGGTAGTGACCGAAGTGGCGGGTCTGAAGCTCAAGGTGGTCAAGTCCGGTCATGCCAAGTGCGCCCGTTGCTGGCATCACCGTGCTGACGTGGGTGTGAACCCTGAGCACCCGGAAATCTGCGGCCGTTGCGTAGACAATATCAGCGGTGCAGGCGAGGTTCGTCACTATGCCTAATACAGGTTATGGACGTCTGGCCTGGCTCTGGTTGAGCCTGTTGGTCCTGGTCGTTGACCAGGCCACCAAGTACTACTTCGAGCACCGCCTGGAGTTGTACGAGCAAATCGTGATCATCCCTGACTACTTCAGCTGGATGCTCGCTTACAACACTGGCGCGGCGTTCAGCTTCCTGGCCGACAGCTCGGGCTGGCAGCGCTGGCTGTTCGCCCTGATCGCCGTCGTGGTCAGTGTGGTGCTGGTGGTCTGGCTCAAACGTTTAGGGCGTGATGACACCTGGCTGGCCATTGCTCTGGCATTGATACTGGGCGGCGCGCTCGGCAACTTGTACGACCGTGTCGCTATCGGTCACGTCATCGATTTCATTTTTGTTCATTGGAAAGAGCACGGCTTCCCGGCATTCAATATCGCTGACAGCGCCATTACTGTTGGTGCGATCATGCTGGCGCTGGACATGTTCAAGAGCAAAAAAACCGGAGAAACCGTTAATGACTGAACAGTTATTGACCGAGCAACGCATCGGTCAGAACACGGAAGTCACTCTGCATTTTGCTTTGCGCCTGGAGAACGGCGAAACAGTCGACAGCACCTTTGACAAGGCTCCGGCCACGTTCAAGGTGGGTGACGGCAACCTGCTGCCTGGTTTTGAAGCGGCGCTGTTCGGTTTCAAGGCTGGAGACAAGCGCACTGTGCAGGTTCTGCCGGAAAATGCCTTTGGTCAGCCGAACCCGCAAAACGTACAGATCATCCCGCGTTCGCAGTTCCAGGACATGGAGCTGTCGGAAGGCTTGCTGGTGATCTTCAATGATGCGGCCAATACTGAGCTGCCGGGTGTGGTGAAAGCTTTCGATGACGCGCAAGTGACCATCGACTTCAATCACCCGCTGGCGGGCAAGACCCTGAGCTTCGAAGTGGAAATCTTCGAGGTCAAGGCGCTTTAAGCACGCTTGAACCTGAGCCCGGCCTGCTACGGCCGGGCTGTTTCGCACGTAGACACGAGGCCCCCCATGCAAATCAAACTCGCCAACCCCCGCGGCTTCTGCGCTGGAGTGGATCGTGCGATCGAAATCGTCAATCGCGCCCTGGAAGTGTTTGGCCCGCCGATCTATGTGCGCCATGAAGTGGTTCATAACAAATTCGTTGTCGAAGACCTGCGCGCTCGTGGCGCGATCTTCGTCGAAGAGCTGGATCAAGTACCTGACGACGTAATCGTGATCTTCAGTGCCCATGGTGTTTCACAAGCCGTACGTACTGAAGCGTCGGGTCGTGGCCTGAAAGTGTTCGATGCGACGTGTCCGCTGGTGACCAAGGTTCACATCGAAGTCGCACGTTATAGCCGCGACGGTCGCGAATGCATTCTGATAGGCCACCAGGGGCATCCGGAAGTTGAAGGCACCATGGGGCAGTACGATGCCAGCAACGGTGGTGCGATCTATCTGGTCGAGGATGAAGAGGACGTCGCCAACCTGCAGGTGCGTAATCCTGAAGCCCTGGCGTTCGTGACCCAGACTACGTTGTCCATGGACGACACCAGCCGCGTTATTGATGCCCTGCGCACGCGATTCCCGGCGATTGGCGGGCCGCGCAAGGATGACATTTGCTACGCCACTCAAAACCGGCAGGATGCGGTCAAGCAGTTGGCCGACGAGTGCGACGTGGTATTGGTCGTTGGCAGTCCGAACAGCTCGAACTCCAACCGGCTGCGTGAGCTGGCCGAGCGCATGGCAACCCCGGCCTATCTGATCGATGGCGCTGAAGACATGCAACGTGCCTGGTTCGATGGCGTCGGGCGCATCGGCATCACCGCAGGTGCTTCCGCGCCGGAAGTGCTGGTGCGTGGCGTGATCCAGCAACTGCACGCCTGGGGCGCGACCGGTGCTGACGAGCTGGCTGGCCGCGAAGAGAACGTGACCTTCTCGATGCCCAAGGAACTGCGGGTCAAGTCGTTGTTGTAATCCGGCAAACACACACTGTAGGAGCTGCCGAAGGCTGCGATCGCGGTATGCCAGGTTAAATGCCTCGCAGCCTTCGGCAGCTCCTACGGAAAATGCGTTTGCCGGTGGAAGTCGGTAGGACCCGATTCAGATGAATTAACCGCAAAGCTCTTCTGTCTTCGTTTCACTCTCAATTTGGACCCTGCCGGTTTTGGCCATCACCACCGCGTGGTGGCTTACGGCTTTTTTTGTGTCACAAACGAACAACTTTCCTGCAACAAAGCCATTACCTGCTGGAACACCCAGCGCGCTAAAGCGAATTTGCCTGACGAAATGAAAATTTCCAAAAATAGGCACTTTCCCGCTTCGAGTGCGCTCCGTCAGCACCAGATCATCTTCGCTGCCTTTCGGGTCCACAACGATCTGCCAGCCCTTGCTCCAATCCTTATCAATCGCCCGGATCACCACAGGCTGACTTCGTAAAATCGCTTCCGTGCGTGCTGTGCGTATCCCGCTGGCCAGTTGTTGCGCGGCATCAATGCGGCGCTGACTCATCAGGAATTCACTGAAAGCCGGAGCGGTGAGGGTGACAACTATTCCGACGACCAGCATCGTCACTGCCAGCTCAATGATCGTGAAACCTGCGTGTTTCATACATTTCCCTCCCTGGAAATTCTCATTTGGATGCCATGCGGGCATTCGTCCCTGTCAAACTACCGTACATCCTTGTTTACAGTTTCAGGCGGGGATGCTGTCCTATAGTCGTAACGTCTAGGAGACACTCAATGACCCAGCGATCCAAGGGGTTCACCCTCGTCGAATTGTTAATCACTGTGTCGTTGGTTGGGATACTCGCGGCTATCGCCATTCCCAGTTTCAATAGCTCGATACAGAGTTCAAAGGCTGATACCGAAGTCAGTGACCTTCAGCGCGCGCTCAACTATGCGCGGCTTGAGTCGATAAACCGTGGAGTGAATGTTCAGGTGCGGCCCAACGTCGACGGTGCCGGCTGGAATACCGCTCTCAAAGTGGTGCTTTCATCGAATCAATCAAGCGACGCTGCGTTACGTGTAACGGCTCCAATGAGTAGCGGCGCTGCACTTGCGGTCCCGAATGTCACCCTGATCGAGTTCAATAACCTCGGCGGCCTTTCGGCCCCGGCCACGGCGGTTGCAATGACTTACACACTAGGCACAGCGATCACCAAGACGGTGTATGTATGCTTGAACGGCCGAATTGTTTCGAGTGGAAATTGCAATGGGTAAGGGAAGAAAAGGCAGCCAGATCGGCATGACGCTGATCGAGGTGTTGGTGTCGGTGTTGATATTGGGCATCGGCCTCTTGGGGGCTGCGGCCATCCAGCTGAACGCCCTGAGGTATACCGACAGCTCGGCTATGACCAGTCAGGCGAGCTTCATTGCCTATGACATGATGGATCGTATTCGGGCCAATGTTGACGGGAATGCAACTAACAATGGGGCCAACGTTTTGGCCAGTTATACCTTGGCCTCACTGGCAGCGGCACCTGTAGGCAATATGAATAACGCGGTCTCTCAGGATCTGGCCGACTTTAGTGCCAATATCACTAATTTCGCGGGTACAGCAGGCGCTAATAGCAAGATTGAGATTAATAAACCCTTAGTGAAGATCACCGTCACATGGGATGACACCCGTGCCGCGGCAGCAAGTGACAACTCGCTGGGCAAAACGACAGGCGCGACCAATCCGCAACAGTTTGTGCTGAGTTCGCAAATCGGTTTCGGCGATGTGGTGACACCATGAAAAGGTGCGCCCGAGGATTTGGCCTGATCGAGATCATGGTTGCAATGGTCTTGGGCCTGATCGTGAGCATGGGGATCGTGCAGATATTTATTGCCTCCAAGGGCACGTATCAGTCACAGGACGCTGCGGCACGTATGCAGGAAGATGCGCGTTTTGCTCTCAGCAAGTTGGTGCAGGAAATTCGCATGACCGGGATGTATGGCTGCCTCAATTTTGAAGTACCTGCTGTTGCCCCCGCAATTGCAAAGCCTGATGATCTCATTAACCCGATTCTTTGGGATAACGCCACCAACACGCTCACACTGATCACCGCAGACGTAGGCACGTCGGGTAACGAACCTACCTGGACTATTATTTCGGATTGCAGAAGCTTCGCCCGGCTCTATAGCGGCGTCCGGGCAGCAGGTGTTGGAGAAACCAGTTTCCCTATCCGTAAGATCATTTACACCCTGAACGGCACTGATCTGAGAGTGAAAGTCGGTAATGGCAGCGACTCAGCGCAACCACTCATAAGCAATGTAAGTCGATTCACCGTAGATTTTGGTATCACCGGATCACCAATGTCCTATACCGGGGTTATCAACAGCTCCGCTTTGGCATCCAGTATTCGCAGTGTGCGCCTGACCCTGACGTTATCTGATCCAGCGGGCAAAGTGCGTAATCAAACCTATAACGTCGTTGCCGCCCTGCGTAACCGGTTCTGATGAGAATTGCCATGAATAGAAGATCGCGGGTTGCCTCGTCAGGATTCCCCTCGCAGCAGAAAGGCATGGTGCTGCTGGTCAGCCTGGTCTTTTTGCTCCTGCTGACTTTGATCGGCGTCTCGTCGATGCAGAACGCCACTTTGCAGGAAAAAATGGCGGGTAGTGTAGGCGTGCGCAACAAATCCTTTCAGGCGGCGGAAGCGATCTTGCGAGTGGGCGAATCACAGATTCAGAAGTCGGGCTATTCGCTAGCGGCTTGCACGAGTACCACGACTTGCGCGCCCCCCACCGATTCAACGACTGTTACTCAGGTGAGCAACAGTTCTGCTGGTGTCCCTTGGGTAGCGGAGGCCGGCGGTTTTTACGTCATTCAGAATATTGGTCCGACAAAAGCGCCAATCATTCTGCCACCCACCTGTTCTGCCGGGGCTTCAGTTACGCTTTATCGCGTTACAGCAAGCATCCTCCAGGGGGTGTCGAGAACGGTATTGGAGAGTATTTATGCCTATTGCTAATTTGCCGGGCCGTTTTCTGAAAGTTTTGTATGGCGCTTTACTGGCGTTGTATCTGGCAGCCCCTGCTTATGCATTCACGCCCGCGCAAGTGCCGTTGCTGAGTTCGCCCGCCGTGCCGCCGAATTTGATGTTGCTGGTGGATAACTCGGGGAGTATGTACAACATTATCTGGTCGTCGGCTTTTGACCCGACGGTAAAGCGCACAGATGTCAGTTATTTTTCAACTCAGTGCGTGAACGCCATCGGGGTTATCGTTATATGTCCCTTCGAGACCACCATTTCCGGAGATGAGACGTTAACTCTGGGAGATATTAACAGTCGCGGCGTCATCCTCGGGATTTCGCTGAATTGCATACTAGGTGGAGTGCCGATTCGCCGCAGTGGCATTACCTATTGTCTGGACTTGCCGGATCCAGCAGGTAACGGACTCACTCGCTACACAGCCAACTATTTGTCCTGGTTGATTGATTCCGTCCAGCCTATCAGGGTATCGGTCCTCGGCATTGGGCTGGTGATTGTGTATTACAAGGATTACACCAACGGCAGCATCCCCAATGACTACCGGATGAACGTGGCGAAAACCGTTGCAACCAATCTGGTGACCAACAATACATCGTTGCGGATCGGGCTGGCGCAGTTCAATGAGCCCAACAACAACGACCTGGGCCCCGGTGGGCGTATTTCCAGAATGATCACTGACCTCTCACCGGTGACAGCAACAGTTTATCAGCCGAATGGTGTTAGTCAGGCGCAAGCCAATACCAATATCACTAATCTGAAGAACGCTATCGCAGCGCTGACGCCTTCAGCCAATACGCCACTGGCTGAAACCTACTATGAGATAACCCGCTATTTTCGCGGAATGACTTCGTATTACCCCAGCGCACAGACGACCTACACCAGCCCGATTCAATACAGGTGCCAAAAGAACTACGGGGTCGTCATCACTGATGGTTTGCCCACCTATGACAGAACTTTTCCGACTGATGATCCGGATGACGTTGCCGATAGCTCGCGATCTTTGCCAAACTGGGATTTAAACGCCGCCAATGATGGCCCGGGCGGTGACGGCGAAGGTGATACTCTTTACCTGGATGACGTGGCGAAATTCGCATATGACATTGATATGCGTAAAGCATCTAACGGCACTGACCTGACCGGTAAAAGCTGGGACACCACTGGCTTTAATCAGCAGAACATGAGTACTTATACCGTCGGCTTTACCCTGAATGCCCAGATGCTGATTGACGCCGCTGATAATAATCATGGGCATGGTACTTACTATCAAACCAATGACAGTGCTGGACTCACCGCCGCGCTCAATCTGGCCTTGAGTGATATTTATGCCAAGGTCGGTTCTGGCGGAGGTGGTGCTGCGAATTCCACTACACTGACCTCCAGTACGAGCTTCTATCAGACGCTTTATGACCCGACGGATTGGCACGGCACCATCAAGGCTTACAATCTTGATGCAACGACAGGCGCTCAGCAAACTACACCCACGTGGAGCACTGACTCACAAATCACCAGCACCAATCCAGGGGCGCTTTTCGAGTCGTGGAATACCTCGACTCTGGCAAAGATCACCCTGGCTTACGCCAACTTCTCAACGCCGCAAAAAGCTATCCTTGATGCCAACTTGCCGACAGGTGTAACCGGAACACAGCTTATCGCCTGGACTCAAGGTACCGCTAATGCAAAGTTGCGCACACGAACACGGCTCTTGGGCGATATTGTCAACTCGCCTCTTGCTGCTGCACTGCCAACCGAAAAAACCTCAGCCGACCTGACCGGTAATTTTTCGTACGCGACGTATCTGGCTGCCAAAGCCGCCAACATGAATTACAACCTCTTGGTGAATACCAATGATGGCTTCTTCAACGTCATTAACCCCGACACCGGGGTCAGACGCTACGCGTATATGCCGTCAACTGCGCTGGCTTCGCTGTCGACTATAGCCTCCACAAACTACGGCTCAGGCGTGCACAAGTTTACCGTTGATGGCGAGATATCAGTTTTTGACACCCAGCTTGATACTTCATGGGGGACCGTGGCATACGGCGGAACTGGCGCGGGTGGCAAAGCTTATTTTGCGGTGAGTTTGTTCAAGGGTAGCAGTAACACAGTAGGGGCATTGTGGGAGGTTAAAGCGCCTGATACGTCGACGCCAAACAATCAGTTCAACAATCTGGGGTATGCCTACTCCAAGCCTGATATGGCGCGTATGGCCAACGGCACTGGTATTGTCGTCATAGGTAACGGCTACGGAAGCTTTACCGGCAATGCCTCTTTATTTGTGCTCAACGCGGCGACCGGCGCATTGATAAAGGAAATTCCTATCCCTGCCCAGACCGGTGAAACCGATAACGGCCTCTCGTCGGTCAAGTTGCGGGTCAACGCGCAGAACGTTGTGCAGGCTGCTTATGCGGGTGACTTGAAAGGACGTTTGTGGAAGTTCGATCTGAGCAGTGCTGCTGCAACCGGCTGGGGAGTGGCATTGGCTAACAAGCCGCTGTTCACTGCACCCGGTGGGGCGGCACAACCCATCACTGTGCAACCAATGTTGTTGTATCACCCCATCAACGGGATGATGGTTTATTTCGGCACCGGCAAATTCAGCGAAGTCGCTGATAAGGTGACGACAGGGCAGCAGGCGTTCTACGCCATCTGGGATTCGGACAACGGCGTCGGTGGAATCGTGCAGAGCGGCCTGCAAGCGCAGAGCATTACAGGCACTGTCAACGGTAGCAATGCTACTTACTACACCACCTCCAGCAATGATGTGGACTGGGCTGTCAAAAAAGGCTGGTATCTGCCCCTGGCCACCACTGCGCCTTTGGTGGGGGAGCGAGTTATCTATCCGGCATTTACCACCCGTGGGCGAGTCGTCTTTACCACAGCAGCCGTTAACTCAGACGATCCCTGCGAAGCTACCGGGACTTCACGCCTGTTTGAGCTGGACCCCGCCAAGGGCGGCATGCTCAATTATCAGGTTCTTGACACCAACGGTGATGGCAGGATCGACGCAAGTGATACCAAAGTAGCGGGAAGGTATACCGGTACCGGGGTTATCAGGTCGGGAGCCGTCGTGACTGGCCCTTTCAATGACACCAAATATCTGATCGACTCCAGCGGCGCTCCGCTCTATTTACCGGAAAAAGGTGGCAGCGCCTATCAGCGCATCATGTGGCGGCAAATACAGTAAGGAATACGGTGTATGCGAAGCAGATCAACAGGCTTTACCTTGATCGAACTCATGATTGTCGTAGCGATTGTGGGTATTCTGGCGGCCATCGCTTATCCCAGTTACACGGAATATGTGAGGCGGACCCACAGGGCGGAAATTGCGAGTTTGTTGACTGAGCAGGTCCAGGCGCTGGAGCGCTATTACTCACGAGCGACCCCTGTCGCTACTTATGTTGGAGCTACTGTTTCGGGTGGGAATAGCTACTACAACATCGTACCAACGCTGAATGCCGCCGATTTCAAGCTATCGGCTACAGGCAAAGATATGATGGCCAATGACAAGTGTGGTGTGTTTACGATTACCAATACCGGTAAATTCGATAACGAAGGTGCCGCCAGCGGTGTCACTCGCAAAGACTGCTGGGGCCGCTGATCCCCCAATTCTTTTGAACGAGAACAAGATGTCCAGGCAGCAGGTTGTGATTGTTGGCGGTGGTGTGATCGGTTTGTTGACCGCTTTCAACCTCGCATCCGAAGTTGATCAGGTCATTCTTGTGGACCGTTCCGGTGTCGGGCAAGAAGCGTCGTGGGCGGGCGGTGGCATTGTTTCCCCGCTCTACCCGTGGCGCTATAGCCCCGCAGTCACAGCATTGGCGCACTGGTCGCAGGATTTCTATCCACAACTGGCGGAGCGTCTGTTTGCACAGACCGGGGTCGATCCCGAGGTGCACACCACCGGTTTGTATTGGCTGGATCTGGATGACGAGCAGCAAGCGTTGGAGTGGGCAGTCCGAGAGGCGCGACCGCTCAGCGCTGTGGATATCTCGGCGGTTCACGACGCTGTGCCCGTGCTGGGCGAGGGTTATGAGCGTGCGATCTACATGGCCAACGTTGCCAATGTGCGCAATCCGCGATTGGTCAAATCCCTGAAAGCGGCATTACTGACGCTGCCTAATGTCACTGTCCATGAGCAAAGTGCGGTGACTGGCTTTGTCCGTCAAGGTTATCGGGTGGTGGGCGTGAGCACGTCATCCGGGGATATTTTCGGGGATCAGGTGGTTCTTGCGGCAGGTGCCTGGAGCGGAGAGTTGCTCAAGACCCTTGGCCTTGAACTGCCGGTTGAGCCGGTCAAAGGCCAGATGATTCTGTACAAGTGCGCGTCGGATTTTCTACCGAGTATGGTGCTGGCCAAGGGGCGATATGCGATCCCTAGGCGTGACGGGCATATCCTGGTGGGGAGTACCCTGGAGCACGAGGGCTTCGACAAAACCCCAACCGATGTGGCGCTGGAAAGCCTCAAGGCTTCTGCGGTGGAGCTGCTTCCCGCGTTGGCGGATGCTCAGGTGGTGGGGCACTGGGCTGGTCTGCGTCCGGGCTCGCCTGAAGGTATTCCCTATATTGGCCCAGTGCAGGGCTTTGAAGGCCTATGGCTCAACTGTGGCCATTACCGTAACGGCCTGGTGTTGGCGCCCGCATCCTGCCAGTTGCTGGCAGACCTGCTGATTGGGCGCGAGCCGGTGATTGATGCGGCACCCTATGCGCCGGAGGGCAGGGTAGCTGTGTTCCACAAGTGAGTTGTTCGCGAGGCGCTGTGTCAGGCACAACGCCTCGCGGGCACGATCATTCCGTCATAAATCAGTGTGACTCAGCGATCACGAGTCGCCGGGCCTTCCAGACGATGTGCCTCACTGCAATACCATTGCTGCCCCTGATTGAGGGCGCGATCCTGAGGCAAATGCACACCGCATTGAGCGCAGCGGACCATCGGTGCTGCCACGCCTTCAGAGGGCGGAGCTCTGCGACGTGGGGCAGGCGGGTTGAGCAGACGCTTGACGAACCACACAACCGCCGCGATCAGCGCGACCCACATAATTAAGCGAATCATGATTTCCAGCTTAGTGATTGGAGATTTGGCAGTGTAGCGAAGCAGAGGCTATTGGAATAGCTTCAGCCCGCAGGACTGGCTTTAGCCGGGAAGTCGTCTCTCCTGCAAGTTGGTCATTGTCCATCAGACTGTAATCCTTCAATGGGAATGCATTTTCTGTAGGAGCTGCCGAAGGCTGCGAAGCGTTTCTCCGGACACACCGCCATCGCAGCCTTCGGCAGCTCCTACAGGTCACATGTTTGCTGCGCTACAGCGTAGTGTCAGGGACACCGGGGTGAACTCCTACAGAACACTCAACATCGGGGCGCAAAAAAAGAGGCCCGCAGGCCTCTTTCTTGTTAACGCTGGTATCAGTCAAACATACCAAACGTCATGTAGCTGAACCACGAGCGGTCTTTTTCGCCTTTCGCATCGCGTTCCTGCTCGTCGAGCTCTTCCTGATTTTCCGGCAGCAGCTCACGCGGGATGGCTTGCTTGGCGTCTTCGTACTGCTTGATCACGTCCTGGTTGGCGCGGGTTTCACCCGGCGGCAGCGGCGGATTGCTTTCGATCAGGCCCAAAGTTGCCTTGGACAGCCACGAGCGGTTGTCCGCTTCGGCTTCACGCGGTACGAACTGACCGTCAACCAGTTGTGGATGGTTCGGGTAGTTAGCCTTGAGCACTTCCAGGCTGGTAGCCGCCAGATCGTCCAGATGCAGACGCTGATAGGACTCGACCATCACCGCCAGGCCATCACCCACGGATGGGGTTTCCTGGAAGTTTTCGATCACGTAACGGCCACGGTTGGCGGCAGCGACATAAGCCTGACGAGTCAGGTAGTAGTCGGCAACGTGGATTTCGTAGGAGGCCAGCAGGTTGCGCAGATAAATCATGCGCTGCTTGGCATCCGGCGAATAGCGGCTGTTCGGGTAGCGACTGGTCAGTTGCGCGAACTCGTTGAACGAGTCACGCGCGGCACCCGGGTCACGTTTGGTCTGGTCCAGCGGCAGGAAGCGCGCCAGCAGGCCAACGTCCTGGTCGAACGAAGTCAGGCCTTTCATGTAATAGGCGTAGTCGACGTTCGGGTGCTGCGGGTGCAGGCGGATAAAGCGTTCGGCAGCGGATTTCGCAGCTTCCGGCTCACCGTTCTTGTAGTTCGCGTAAATCAGTTCGAGCTGTGCCTGATCAGCATAGCGACCGAATGGATAACGCGACTCCAGCGCCTTGAGCTTTTCTGTGGCAGTCGAATAGCTGTTGTTACCCAGGTCGGCCTGCGCCTGCTGGTACAGCTCGACTTCGCTCAGGTTTTCGTCAATCACTTCCTTCGACGAGCAGGCAGCGGTGAGTGCGAGGATGGCTATCAGCAGCAGGTGTTTCACTTGCATGGCGGCTTGCGTCCCTATAACGGTCGCTGTCTTGGGCGTGACCGTCCTGTTATGATGAGCACCCCGCGGAACCCCCGGGGCAAAAGACGCCGTATTTAACCACAAGCGCGCTGCCGAAACCAAAGGCTAGCCGCCACCTAGTCTGGCCATGTCCGAAAATATAGAACTTCGCGCAGAGGTGCCGTCCGAATTGGGCGGTCAACGCCTCGATCAAGTCGCCGCACAATTATTCGCTGAGCACTCTCGCTCGCGCCTTTCTGCCTGGATCAAGGACGGCCGTCTGACGGTTGACGGAGGCGTCTTGCGCCCCCGTGACATCGTACACGGTGGTGCTGTCCTGCAATTGATTGCAGAGCAGGAGGCCCAGGGAGAATGGCTCGCTCAGGACATCGAACTCGATATCGTCTATGAAGACGATCAGATCCTGGTCATCAACAAGCCTGCCGGTCTGGTGGTGCATCCCGCTGCCGGTCACGCTGATGGCACGCTGCTCAATGCCTTGCTGCACCACGTGCCGGACATTATCAATGTGCCGCGCGCCGGTATCGTGCACCGTCTCGACAAGGACACCACCGGTCTGATGGTGGTCGCCAAGACGATTCAGGCACAGACCCAGCTCGTCACTCAGTTGCAAAGCCGTACCGTGAGCCGCATTTACGAGTGCATCGTGATCGGTGTTGTCACGGCCGGTGGCAAGATCGACGCGCCGATTGGCCGCCACGGTCAGCAACGTCAGCGCATGGCGGTCATGGAAGGCGGCAAGCAGGCGGTGAGTCATTACCGCGTGCTTGAGCGTTTCCGGTCCCACACCCATGTGCGGGTCAAGCTGGAAACCGGCCGTACCCACCAGATTCGTGTGCACATGGCCCACATCAACTACCCGTTGGTGGGTGATCAGGCTTACGGCGGTCGTTTCCGCATTCCGCCAGCCGCCAGTGTGACCATGGTCGACTCGTTGAAAACCTTCCCGCGTCAGGCGCTTCATGCGCGTTTCCTGGAGCTGGATCATCCGACCACCGGTAAGCGCATGAGCTGGGAATCGCCGCTGCCTGACGATTTCGTCTGGCTGCTGTCGCTGCTCAAGCAGGATCGCGAGGCGTTCATCGGGTGAGTGACTGGCTGATTCCCGACTGGCCCGCGCCTGCGGGGATCAAGTCCTGCGTCACAACCCGTAACGGCGGCGTCAGTCTGGCGCCGTTCGACAGTTTCAATCTGGGCGATCATGTTGATGATGATCCGCAAGCCGTCGCTGCCAATCGCCTGCGTCTGACCTCGGAGCTGAATATTCAGGCTGCCTGGCTCAAGCAAGTGCATGGCGTGGTGGTTGCTGAGGCCGACCCGACCCAAGTGGTCGAGGCTGACGCCAGCTGGACTGCAACGCCGGGCATTGCCTGTACCATCATGACCGCCGATTGCCTGCCTGCTCTTTTCTGTGATCGGGCCGGTACGCGTGTGGCGGCTGCTCACGCCGGTTGGCGTGGTCTGGCCGCCGGTGTGCTGGAGGCAGCAGCCGACAGTCTGCAAGTGGCCCCTGAGGACATCATGGTCTGGCTTGGCCCTGCCATTGGCCAGCCTTCCTTTGAAGTGGGTGGGGAAGTTCGTGAGGCTTTTATAAGCACGCATCCGCAAACTGACGCTGCTTTTATACCCAGCAAAAATCCTGGCCGGTTCATGGCCGACATCTACGCCCTTGCTCGCTTGCGACTGGCGGCCCACGGAATCACTGCTGTTTATGGCGGTGGCTTCGATACCTTCACTGATCCTCGCTTCTATTCCTACCGCCAGAACGCTCGCAACGGTCGCTTTGCTTCGCTGATCTGGATAGATCCAGTCAGGTAGGAGCGAACTTGTTCGCGAAAAAGGGTGCAGCCGATAGATAAACGTCGCCTGCCGCCCAATCTCGCGAACAAGTTCGCTCCTACCGGCACGGTCCCCGTGCGGGAATTCATTCATGAGGCTATCGTTCAGACGTCTCACTGGATTGCTGATCTGCGTCAATCAATTTCAGCTTGAATCTCACGCAATTGCCCGCATGTAGTGGGCATCCAGCAGGTTTTTTTCATAGGTGTGTTTATTTGCTCCGGCCTGCTTATATAGGAAGGTGACTAATGCGTATCGATAGATTGACCAGCAAATTACAGTTAGCGTTATCCGATTCCCAATCCCTGGCGGTAGGTCTTGACCATCCGGCCATCGAGTCTGCGCACTTGATGCAGGCGTTGCTTGATCAACAGGGCGGCACCATCAAGCCACTGCTGCTGCAGGTGGGCTTCGACATCAACAGCCTGCGTAAAGAATTGAGCAAAGAGCTCGACCAATTGCCGAAAATCCAGAACCCGACGGGCGACGTGAATATGTCCCAGGATCTGGCGCGTTTGCTTAATCAGGCAGATCGTCTGGCGCAGCAGAAGGGCGACCAGTTCATCTCCAGCGAGTTGGTCTTGCTGGCGGCCATGGACGAAAACAGCAAGCTGGGCAAATTGCTGCTCGGCCAGGGTGTCAGCAAGAAAGCGCTGGAAAATGCCATCAGCAACCTGCGCGGCGGCTCGGCAGTCAACGACCCCAATGTCGAAGAGTCGCGCCAGGCTCTGGATAAATACACCGTCGACCTCACCAAGCGCGCCGAAGAAGGCAAGCTCGATCCAGTGATCGGCCGTGACGACGAAATCCGTCGGACGATCCAAGTGCTGCAACGCCGCACCAAGAACAACCCGGTGCTGATCGGCGAACCTGGCGTGGGTAAAACTGCCATCGCTGAAGGTCTTGCTCAGCGCATCATTAATGGTGAAGTGCCGGATGGCCTCAAAGGCAAGCGCTTGCTGTCTCTGGACATGGGCGCACTGATCGCCGGTGCCAAGTTTCGGGGTGAGTTCGAGGAGCGCCTGAAATCGCTGCTCAATGAGCTGTCCAAACAGGACGGCCAGATCATCCTGTTCATCGACGAACTGCACACCATGGTCGGCGCCGGTAAAGGCGAAGGCTCCATGGATGCGGGCAACATGCTCAAGCCTGCGTTGGCGCGTGGCGAGTTGCATTGTGTCGGTGCGACCACGCTTAACGAGTACCGCCAATATATAGAGAAGGACGCGGCCCTTGAGCGGCGCTTCCAGAAAGTGCTGGTGGATGAGCCGAGTGAAGAAGACACCATCGCGATCCTGCGTGGCTTGAAGGAACGCTACGAGGTTCACCACAAAGTGGCGATCACTGACGGCGCGATCATTGCGGCCGCCAAGCTGAGCCACCGTTACATCACCGATCGGCAGTTGCCGGACAAGGCCATTGACCTGATCGACGAAGCGGCCAGCCGTATTCGTATGGAAATCGACTCCAAGCCGGAAGTGCTCGACCGTCTTGAACGCCGTCTGATCCAGCTGAAGGTTGAATCCCAGGCATTAAAGAAAGAAGACGACGAAGCTGCGATCAAACGTCTGGAAAAACTTCAGGAAGAAATCGTCCGCCTGGATCGTGAATACGCTGATCTGGAAGAAATCTGGACCTCGGAAAAAGCCGAGGTCACCGGCTCTGCGCAGATTCAGCAGAAGATCGAACAATCGCGTCAGGAGCTGGAAGCAGCTCGTCGGCGTGGCGACCTGAATCGCATGGCTGAATTGCAGTACGGGATCATTCCCGACCTGGAGCGCAGCCTGCAAATGGTCGACCAGCATGGCAAGCCTGAGAATCAGTTGCTGCGCAGTAAAGTGACTGAAGAGGAGATCGCCGAAGTCGTCTCCAAGTGGACCGGGATCCCTGTGTCGAAGATGCTCGAAGGTGAGCGCGACAAGCTCCTGCGTATGGAAAGCCTGCTGCACCAGCGCGTGATTGGTCAGAACGAAGCGGTGGTTGCTGTTTCCAACGCGGTACGTCGCTCTCGTGCCGGTTTGTCTGATCCGAATCGCCCAAGTGGTTCGTTCATGTTCCTCGGCCCAACCGGTGTTGGTAAGACCGAGCTGTGCAAGGCGCTGGCGGAGTTCCTGTTCGACACTGAAGAAGCCATGGTGCGTATCGATATGTCCGAGTTCATGGAGAAACATTCCGTGGCTCGACTGATTGGTGCACCACCAGGCTATGTAGGTTATGAAGAAGGCGGTTATCTCACCGAGGCGGTGCGTCGCAAGCCTTACTCCGTGATCTTGCTGGACGAAGTGGAGAAGGCGCATCCGGATGTGTTCAACATCTTGCTGCAGGTGCTGGAAGACGGTCGCCTGACTGACAGCCATGGTCGTACAGTGGACTTCCGCAATACCGTGATCGTCATGACCTCCAACCTGGGCTCGGCGCAGATCATCGAGCTTTCCGGGGATCGCGAAGCACAGCGCGCGGCGGTGATGGATGCGGTAAGCAATCACTTCCGGCCGGAGTTCCTGAACCGTATCGACGAAGTGGTGATCTTCGAACCTCTGGCCCGCGACCAGATTGCCGGCATTACGGATATTCAGCTGGCTCGCCTGCGCAGCCGTCTGACCGAACGCGAACTGAAACTGGAGCTGAGCCCCGAGGCGATGGATAAACTCATCGCGGTGGGTTACGACCCGGTTTACGGTGCTCGTCCGCTCAAGCGTGCTATCCAGCGCTGGATCGAGAACCCACTGGCGCAGTTGATTCTGTCGGGTGGTTTCATGCCCGGCTCCAGCGTCACCGGCACAGTGGTCGACGACGAAATCGTCTTCAACTGATGGGGTCTGCAGTTCAGGCTCGCCAGCGATGGGTTATTGCAGGTGAGCCTGGCGCTGCTGATTGATGGATTTGCGAGGGCCGAAAGGCCATCTGAAAAAAAATCGCAAATCATTGTCTTAAAAGCAATTTAAGGGGTTGACACCTCTTTTTAAAATTGTAGAATAGCGCGCCTCAGAGACGTGAACGCAGCGATGCAAACACATCGAAGAGGCTGAATTAACAAGTTAACAGCGCGTTAGTTCAGAGCAGTAAGTTGCAAAAGTTGCATCTGAAATCGATACGTTCCGCGATAGCTCAGTTGGTAGAGCAAGTGACTGTTAATCACTGGGTCCCTGGTTCGAGTCCAGGTCGTGGAGCCAGATTTCAATATGTAGCTGTATCGGGGTATAGCGCAGTCCGGTAGCGCGCCTGCTTTGGGAGCAGGATGTCAGGAGTTCGAATCCCCTTACCCCGACCA
>NZ_JAWHNU010000056.1:0-45004 GCF_032582135.1 Pseudomonas syringae group sp. J309-1
GCCAAGGACGGTGAAGATTTCTAAAACCCGGTACCCAGTGGACCGTAAGGCTGCTCCGCTTAAGTGAACAGCATTACCTGCATGAGGGGCTTTTTGGATTACGTCACCAGCAGGTCAATTCTTGCTCGCTTCGACCCCTGCGGTGTTGTCCAGCAAGCTCTTGGTCGCCGTTTGCAGGAAGCTGTCAAGCTTCTCGCGCATTTCCTTGGCACCAGGCGCATTCGGAATCACTTCAGCATGCGGGGTATGTCCCAAGGTGTAGGACAGAACCTTGGGCTCCATGTCCTTGGGTTCAATCAGAATCCGGTCTTGAGTGACCAAAGCAACGGTCTGTTCACCACCCGATGGCTTGATCACGCCAAAGCCCGTGTCGCCAGCCGGCAGATTGAGCAGGTCGCGCCCCCAGCACTGATGACGGGTTTCACCGCCAAGACGACCCATGATCGTCGGCACGATGTCGATCTGGGTTCCTACAATACTGCTGCGCTGACCAAACTTCTCTTGAACACCCGGAGCGATAATCAACATCGGCACATTGAAGCGTCCCAGATCCATTTCAGTAATCTGCTGATGATTACCGAAACCATGGTCACCCACTACAACAAACAGGGTTTCCTTATAGAACGGCTCTTTCTTGACCTTCTCGAAGAACTGGCCAAGCGCCCAATCTGAATAACGCATTGCAGTAAGGTGTTCGTCCAGCGAGCCTTGACCGGTAACTTTCTCGACCGGCAGGTTGGTCGGCAATGCATAAGGTGTGTGGTTGGAAAGGCTTTGAAGCAGCGCATAGAAAGGCTTGCCCTTCTCCGCACGAGCTTTCAACTCCTGCGCGCCGCGATCAAACATGTCCTGATCAGAAACACCCCAGGTCGGATCGGAGAACACTGGATTGACGAAGTCTTCACGACCCACAAAATTGGTCATGCCCTGATTACTGAAGAAACCTGACTGGTTGTCCCAGGCGAAGTTACCGTTGTAAACATAGACGTCGTCAAAACCACGGGCACTCAGCAACTGCGGCAAGCCAGACAGCTTGTGTGCGCCCTCAGGCATGCGCATCAGGTACTCGAAAGCCGGCAGATTGGGGAAGCAAGCCATGGTCGCGAACATCCCCTGGTGGGTGTGCGTACCATTGGAGAAGAAGTGATCGAACAACAGGCCTTCTTTGGACAACTTGTCGAAGTACGGCGTGATGCTCGACTCATCACCCAATGCGCCCACGGCGTGCCCCGCGAAACTTTCCATCAGGATGACAACGACGTTCTTGATTGGCAGCGTATTTTCCACCGGCGGCGTGAAGTCGCGGCGGACAGAAGCAATATCGCCATCTACCAGCTTGTCGTGACTGGTCAACAGCATGCCACGCACGATCTGCTCCGCCTCTGCTTCAGGCAGCGTGGCTTTCCAGGCGTTGTCGCGATGCGATGACATGCTGGCCTTGGCCGCGGAGATCAACGTCAGGGTGCCATTGAGGCCCAGTGTGTTGGCGAAATTGGATTCCGTGGTGTAAGCGTCACCCCAGCGCAGCGGCGGCCCCTGGCGCAGCGTGCCGCGCACGGCAACAACAGCGATGAGCAGGCAAACCACGAATACGCCAATACGCGCATACCAGGGCGCAACGACGCGATTGCTGGCATCGCTGACACTGAACTCACCACGTGGGCGGGTTGCACGATCAACACCTTTGAATACCAGGCTCAGCAACCATGTTACTGCAGCCCAGGCCAACAGATAGCGCACCACCGGAAAGCCGTACCACAACATGCTCAGAACGGTCTTTGGATCTTCCTTAACGTACTGGAACACCAGACCATTCAAGCGCTGGTGGAACTCGCGGTAGAAGTCCATCTCCATCAGGCCGAGAAACAGCGTGATGCTGGCAACCAAAGTTAGCCAGAAACGAAAGAAGCCTCGTGCAGCCATTGCCCGCGCGCTGAATAAAGAGAGCAGCAGCGGGACAAGCAGGTAAACCGTCAGACGCAAGTCGAAACGCATGCCGTTGAACAGGGCTTCGACAAATGCCGAGGCCGGTGTATCACCGATCATCTCGCGGTTATAAACCAGCAAAGCGACCCGCAGCAGCGTGTACATGACCATCAGCACCAACGCGCTGAGCAGCGTATAGGCAAGGTGCGATTTGACGGTGGGTTGCAGCGAGCGCGACGACGCGTGCTTATGAATCATAGCGTCCGGTTTAGCCATGTTGTTCTAGGATCCGTTGGATTCAAAGTAAGGTTCGAAAAGCAGTCGCGCCCGGCAATGACAGGGCATTGGCGAACGACGGGCGCAAATCTTACGTGATCGCCCAGGATTTAGCAGCGATACACGGCAGATGTTTTACTTTCAGCTGTAGGAAGTCGGGTGAGAAGTGAGAGGAAGGCGGATGATAAAACCCGGCCACACCAGTACCCATCGCTAACGGCTGAAAAGCGCGCGCAATCTTCTATGAAGAGGCGTGAAAATTTTGTAGTGGCGAATCGACGGTAATGGGCGCCCTTAGCATGTTACGCAGGCATCGCTCCCCGGCAGCAGAAGCCTGCGTAACTTTCGCAGAGGTCAGTCGTTGCTGGGTTTGTTCACAGCCTGCAACACATACTGCGGCAACGCGAACGCGCCGATGTGCACTTCAGGATTGTAATAGCGCGTAACAATGCCGCTGCCTGCGAAACGCTGACGCAAGGTTTCCAGTGGCAACTTGCGATAAGCCGGATCGGTCGCGCCCCACGCAAATGTCATGGCACCACCGATGTAAGTCGGAATCGCTGCCTGATAGAAATGCCAGTCCGCGAACAGGCCACGCATGCGCCCTGCCGTGGTTTGCACGCCGCTGAGCTGCATGAACGGAGTACCGTTCTGCGTCACCAGAATACCGCCTTCGTTCAGGCAGCGATGGCAGGCCTGATAGAAGTTTTCCGAAAACAACACCTCGCCCGGACCAATCGGGTCGGTGGAGTCGGAAATGATTACGTCGAATTTCTCTTCAGTGGTCGCGACAAAACGCATGCCGTCGTCGATCACCAGATTAAGGCGCGAGTCATCGAAGGCACCCTTGGAGTGTTCCGGCAGGAACTCCTTGCACATCTCAACCACGGTGCCGTCGATTTCAACCATGGTGATGTGTTCAACGGTGTCGTGCTTGGCCACTTCACGCAGCATGCCGCCATCACCGCCGCCGATGATCAGTACACGACGGGCTGCGCCATGAGCCAGGATCGGCACGTGGGTCAGCATCTCGTGGTAGATGAATTCGTCAGCTTCGGTGGTTTGAATCACGCCATCCAGAGCCATGACCCGGCCCATGCGCGGGTTCTGGAAAATCACCAAATGCTGATGCTCGGTGCGCACTTCGTGAAGCATTTTTTCAATGCGAAAGCGCTGGCCGTAACCCTCGTACAACGTTTCTTGATAATCGCTCATGGGTAGGTCCCTGATGAATGCTGAAGACAGGACGGCCAGCCGCCCATAAGAAAGGCGCGCATTCTACGTCGCGAAAGATGACAGGTCGAACCTCGGATGACGCAATCGCTGAAAACCCTGGGTTTCTGTTAAAAAAATCCCCGAGTCTGAAGATGCGCATTTTGTAGGAGCTGCGGAAGGCTGCGAAGCGTTTAACCTGATACACCGCTATCGCAGCCTTCGGCAACTCCTCACACTGCATATAAATCATTGAATGCACGAGATTTTCATTTAGGAGCCGAGCTTGCTCGCGATAAACGATAACGCGGTATGGCTTATGGCTGTGTCTCATATATCGCGGGCAAGCCTCGCTCCCACAGGGGATATGCGTGCCTCATGCTTCGCGGACAAGCTCCGCACATGGAACCGAGTCAAATCCGCACATTACCCCGCGGGCCAGCGAGGGCCCAGATGACCAGCCCCAGCACAGGCATCAGGACGATCAGCAATATCCAGAGAACCTTGATCCCGGTTTCTGCTCCACTTTTCAGTACGTGGATGACGGCCCAGATATCGAGAGCCAGAATAATCAGCCCTACCAAACTATTAAACGTCGAACCCATGATGTTGCTCCAGATTGAATACTTGCCGCTTAGGATAGTGGCTTTCCTGCAGGGTTCCGTTGAACCAACAGCATATTTGCAGGTTCCGAATCGGATCAGGTCATTATTTAAACAGTGACCTTCAGATTTTTCAGACAGGTCGGCCAGTCATGCAAACACCCGCACAACCAAGATCGCTCTGGGCCTCATGGTTAGCCCAGGTTCAGTCCACGCCCCTTCTCAGCCTGGGGTTTCTGCTGGTGGTACTGGTCGTCCTCGGGCTTTTCATTGCCAGCGGTTACAACGCTATTTACGGCACCAATCAAGACAACCTGCATTACGCGCTACTCGGTGGTACCGCAGGTTTCGCGGCGACGGCTTTAGGGGCAATCGTTGCCGTGGCACTGAGGGAAGTTGCTCAGCGGACTCAGGATGTGATGCTGGGTTTCGCAGCCGGAATGATGCTTGCCGCCAGTTCGTTTTCGCTGATTTTGCCCGGCCTGGCGGCGGCCCGTGAAATAACCGACAGCGGGCCTCTCGCTGCAGGCACCGTAGTGCTCGGCCTTGGGCTGGGCGTGCTATTGATGCTTGGCCTGGATAAATTCACCCCCCATGAACACGAAAGTGTCGGCCGCCAGGGCCCTCATTCCGAGCGCATCAACCGGGTCTGGCTGTTCGTGCTGGCAATCACTCTGCACAACCTGCCCGAAGGCATGGCAATTGGCGTCGGTTTTGCCAATGGTGACATGGAGGTCGGGATACCACTGGCCACTGCCATTGCGATTCAGGACATCCCCGAAGGTCTGGCTATCGCTTTGGCGTTGCGGGTAACGGGCCTGTCTTCAATGAAAGCCATGCTGGTCGCGGTTGGCTCAGGTTTGATGGAGCCAATCGGCTCGCTGATTGGCCTGGGGATTTCCAGCGGCTTTGCCATCGCTTATCCGGTCAGCCTGGGGCTGGCTGCGGGCGCGATGATCTTCGTGGTGTCGCACGAAGTGATTCCGGAAACCCACCGCAATGGCCATCAGACTTCAGCGACCCTGGGGCTGATGGGCGGCTTTGCGGTGATGATGTTCCTCGACACGGCGCTGGGCTAAGCCGTTAAAGGCTGCGCAGCGCTTCCAGTGCCGGCGCTGCGTGGATGTTCAATGCAGCACACAACTCAAGCACACGAGCCTGATCATTACCGTAGATGAGTACCGTCTGCAGTTCATCATCCAGCGGCTGGCTGAAATTCATCAACACATAGCCACCGTTTTCCTTATTCATGCTGCCCAGCTGAATCTGGATGCGATTGAGCGCAACCAGCGCCTCAACCTTGGCCAGTTGCTTGGGCTTGATATTGAACACCACCTCTTTACCAAACGATTCGACGATCTGCGCGAACAGGTCCATGTAGGTATCGGCCTGAAACAGTACGGTGTCAGGCAGACTGCCCACCACCACCCACTCACCCAACGGGATCGGAAACGTGTCGTCGTAATTGATATCGGAATTGGCGGCCAGAAACGCCGAAGGATCCGCATAGGCCTGTGCGGCCTCATCGGCAACACGCTCGATATCCTGCTCGCCCATGCAACCCGAACTGATTTTGCCGATTAATTCGATGAGTTGATTCTTCACGGGAGATCCTGATCACGAGCAAAAATAAAGGCGCGAAGGATACCGGCAATTCCTTCGCGCCTCTATCACTTAAGCCGGTAATCGATCAGCCAGCGAGCCGGGCCAGTTGCTCAGCGGTATCTGCGGCCCCCATGGTTTGAGCGGCGGCCAGCGGCGTGACGCCCTTGGCGTCCCTGGCATTAGGGTTGGCGCCCTTGCTGATCAGGTAGTCGACAATAGCGGTTCGGTTGAACATGGCCGCCATCATCAGTGCAGTGCGACCGTCAGCCGAAGCACCTTCGACTTCAGCGCCGCCATCGACCAGCAATTTGACCACTTCGAGATCACCTTTGAATGCAGCCCCGGCAATCGGGCTTTGACCGTTGTCATTACGAATCTCCGGATCAGCCTGATAGTTGAGCAATACCTGCACGGCATCCTTGTGGCCGTGATAGCTGGCGAGCATCAACAGCGTGTCGCCTTTGTGATTGCGCAAATTCGGCGTAAGGCCTTTCTCCAGCAATCTGTCCAGCATTACTGCATCGCCGCGACGGGCGACGTCAAATACCTGCTCGGCAAACTCCAGAGCCTCTTCGTCGTTCATTTGCACAGGTTGATGGCTGGTGTTCTGGTCTGACATCGGTGACTCCCGCAGAAAATGAGGCATGGGCAGAGCAACCGCACGGCAACTCCCTTCTTGCATTTAATGACCGCAAGTCTCCAGAGGCGTTCGTCCAGAATCAAGGTAGATGGCAATCTACTACCCGTCATCGACTAGTGAGGCGTCCACCCCATCTTTTTTATTGGCTGGCCGAATAAAAACCCCATCACGCGGTCGTAGTATTCACGAAACAAGACACGACCTGCCCGCTGAATCCTTTCTGCTCCCCGCAGCAAAGTTCCCTCGCTGCAAAAAAAAACCTTAAAAAAACCGCAAAATGCAGGATGCCCGGCAGCCATTCATGCATATTGCACGAATCCGTAAAAACAAATTATTTATAAATCATTGTTTTTAAAGGATTTTTTTATAACACAAACACTGGCACAGTCACTGCACTAGTACTACCAAGCTTGTTATCCCATGAGCAATGGAGCCGCTAGACATGACTTTTATCCAAGAGAAATTCGCTTCCGTATTCTCCGAATTCGACGTAACCACTCAGGCCCGCCCGGATGGCGGTGTGCTGCTGTCGTTGCGTAACGGCGAAGGCAAACAAATCCGTCGTTCTATTTCCTACGCTCAGTTGCACACCCCAGTGCAGCTTGAGTGGGTGATCAGCGCGATTCGTCGTGACCTGGCTGGCCAGGCAAGCGACCTGCCCGCGATCTCCATGCTGCAAAGTCAGCACCGCTTTGATCTGCCGACTTACCACACCCGTTGATTTTGAATGTTGACTGTCCGTTTCATGCTGCATTGATTCAAACGCTTCGCTCCCTTTGTTTAGCCGTGATTGCCAATTGGCATTCACGGCTTTTTTTTGCTTTGGTGAAAGATCAGCCGAAACCCAGCCCCTGCAGGAGACGACTTTTGGGGAGGCGGAACCTTTGACTGTGCAAAGCCAATGGCTCGCCGACAAGTTGGCTCTCGTCAAACAAAATGCAATTACCTGCCTTGGAATGCATTTTCTGTAGGAGCTGCCGAAGGCTGCGAGGCATTTCTCCTGATACACCGCGATCGCAGCCTTCGGCAGCTCCTACAGATCTATGCTTGCTTCGCGACAGCGGTGTGTCATGGGCATAAGGCGCGCTCCTGCAGGGAACGTCTGATTGTTGCTCACTTGATGATGCCCTGACACAAAGCCTCCCCCACCGCCTGAGCTCTGTTGGAGACCCCGAGCTTGCTGTAGATGCTTCTGAAGTGATATTTGACCGTCGCCTCGGATACTTGCCGGATCGTGGCGATTTCCCAAGCGGTTTTGCCGTCACGCGCCCATTCGAGAATCTCGACTTCCTTCTCGCTCAGCCCTCGAGAGCGCAGTTTCGTCCCTCGCCCTACCAAATGCAGGACCGGAACCAGACTGGATAACAAATACATATCAGGAGCCTTGAGCGCTCGACTCAATCCGTTGAGTGAACAGATCGAAGTCACCCCCTGAAAACTGCGCGCCGGACTGGTATAGCCGTAGGAACAAGCCGGTGTCAGCGCATGTTTTTCTACGCTCTGTATATAACTGTCAGTGGGTGGATAGCGCTTGAATGCCGCTTTCCAGTCGATAAACCCCAATTGCTCCCGGTAGTGATTGACCACCGGATCGTCCATCAACAGCAATTGACGTCGATAATGCTGACTCCAGGAGCGATCAATGTTGGAGGTCACCAACGTCAGCAGCATTGAGCCCCTGAACTGGCAAAATATCGCCCCTTCGCACTGACACTCCTGGCGTAACCAGTCCAGCGCATTCTCGATAGCCTGATTACTGTCCAGCTCATGAATGCTCCTGACCATCTGTTGTATGAGAGGGTTTTCGGTCGAGTTGATTGATTCAGCACTTCCCATCGCAGTTCGCTCCTTTGTCCAGGCACGGCGCAGGGTTTGAAGGATTGTTAGTTGGCTGCGCCAGGGATGGATCGATCAGAAAACTACACGATTAAAAGCTTTGTAGAACAACTCCAGAAACAAACAGGTATTACGCACCCAAGTAAAAGCCTCATCCTACTTTTCAACAAGACGAGGCTTACACGTAATGGCTTGGTATTGGCTGAACAAGTTGAATCGTCTGACCGGCAGCCGCGATTCATTCCTGCAATAGCAGCCGGAACTCAGCGGCTAAAATGCGCCCAGGTCGATGTCGGTGAAGCTGGCAACATTGACGTGCCCCTTCAACTCGCCACCGTCACGCACCAGGCCACACGTAGCCATGCCAGCGGCCTTGGCGGCATCCAGCTCTTCGACGATATCCGACAGGAAAACAATCTCTTCAGCCGGCAAGCCAATCGCCTTGGCGATGTTGCAGTACGATTGCTCCTCGCGCTTGGGGCCCGAGGTGGTGTCGTAATAACCGCTGAACAAGCCCGAAAGGTCGCCCGCGTCCGAGCAACCGAAGATCAGTTTCTGTGCCTGAATCGAGCCAGAGGAATAAACGTAAAGCCCATAACCTTGTTGATACCAGCGCTGCAGCGCTTGCACTGCATCGGGGTAGACATGGCCCTTGAGCTGACCGGCGTCGTAACCCTGCTCCCAGACCATGCCTTGCAGCGCCTTGAGCGGTGTGGCCTTGCGATCCTCGGCTATCCAGCTCAGGAGAACCTCGATTACCTGCTCGACGTCAGCATCCGGCTGCGCGCTGTCTTCGCGCACTTTTTCAAGCTGTGCGGCGACATCAGGGCGAGAGGCGTGCTCGCGGACAAAATCCGGCAAATGTTTTGCCGCGTAGGGAAACAACACATCGAAGACAAAACTGACGGCGCTGGTAGTGCCTTCGATGTCAGTCAGGACCGCTTTGATTGTCATGAACTGAATCCTATAAATCGTCAAGCTGCGGAAATAGGCTGGCAATCTTCTCGCCAGTGAAGTTCGCAACCCAGCCCTCAGTGTTATTGAACAGGCGGATCGCGACGAAGTGCGGGTTTTCCCCCATGTCGAACCAGTGCGGCGTTCCCGCCGGAACCGAAATAAGGTCGTTCTTTTCGCACAGCACGGCATACACATACTCGCCGATATGCAACGTGAACAAACCACGCCCGGCGACGAAGAAACGTACCTCGTCTTCGGAATGGCGATGCTCATCGAGAAACTTTGCACGCAATTCGGCTTTTTGCGGGTGATCACTATTGAGGCTGATCACATCGACAGTGACGTAACCGCGCTCGGTCATGAGTTTGTCGATTTGCACCCGGTACGCATTGATCACCTCTTCCTGGCTGGCACCCGGGGTAATAGGCGTCGCAGCCTGCCAGCGGTCAAAACCCACGCCGTGCTCGGCCAGGGTCGACGCGATATCCTCGACATGGGTCAGGACTTTATCTGGCTGCTCAGGGCTGGACTGGTGATAAACATACAGGCTGCTCATGGCGGCGCTCCTCGGTTCAGTTAAACCCGGTTGAATATGCCCTGCGACTTTTACAGTTCGTTCAGGCAGAAGGCTAAAAACGTTATCGGTTCAGTATGGAGAGGGTTTTGAGTTCACATTCAAAAAGGAACTCGAACGCCTCGATCTGCCGCAGTGCATCGCTCATCTTCGCACCCCAGGTATATAAACCATGGCCGCGAATCAGGTAGCCCGCGCAATCAGGATGCGCATCAAGCCAGGGCTGCACCTTCGCCGCCAGACGCGCAATGTCCTGATCATTGTCGAAAATAGGAACCACGACCCGGGACTCATGGGTCACGACGCCACTGAAAGCCTTTTGCAGCTCGTAATCTTCAAACACCAAGTGATCGGCCTCGGTCAGACGCGACAATACTGTCGCATTGACTGAATGGGTGTGCAGCACCGCACCGACCTGCGGCTTGCAGTTGTACAGTTGCGTGTGCAGCAAGGTTTCCGCAGACGGCTTCTTGCCGGGCTCCAGGCTGTTACCGTCAAGATCTGTGGCCAGCACGTCGTCGATGCCCAACTGGCCCTTGTGTTTACCCGAGACGGTCAGCAGCACTTCAGTGGCGGAAAGCCGCGCCGAGTAATTACTGCTGGTCGCAGGTGACCAGCCACGACCGTACAGAAAACGACCGGCGTCGATAATTGCCTGACTCAGTTGTTCGCGGCTCATGCCCGCTCCTCTTTCATTCGTGTAGCTGCCATCACGGCAGCGGCCAGCGCCGCAGCACTGGCGATAGTAAATGTCCAGCCGGCCCCCAGGAAGTTCCAGGTGTAACCGGAGTAAAGCGCACCCAATGCGCCCCCCGTGCCCGCCAACGCGGCATAAAGCGCCTGCCCCTGACCTTGTTGTTGCGCACCGAAGCTACGTTGCACGAAATGGATGGCAGTGGCGTGAAAACTGCCGAATGTTGCGGCGTGCATTAACTGGGCAAACAGCAACACCACCAAGTGATCCGCAAGATTACCCAGCAACAGCCAGCGCAACGCCGCCAGCAGAAAACTGGTCAGGAGCACCTGACGTACCGAGAAACGCTGTAATACCCG
This sequence comes from Pseudomonas syringae group sp. J309-1, assembly GCF_032582135.1. Lineage (NCBI taxonomy): Bacteria > Pseudomonadati > Pseudomonadota > Gammaproteobacteria > Pseudomonadales > Pseudomonadaceae > Pseudomonas > Pseudomonas syringae group sp. J309-1. Next base: position 10,682 of record NZ_JAWHNU010000056.1, read on the forward strand.
GCTCATGGCCATGAACATCAGTACTTCGGCGACGACACCTAGCGCCCACAGCATGCCGATCAAACCGCGACCGTAACCCAACTGCTCCAGATGAAGGGTCAGGAAAGTGTTATACGGCCCGTGACTCATCTGCATGAGCCCGACGCAAGCGTAGAAGGCCAGTACGCCGGGTCGAGTCAATTGTCGGAAAAAGCCACCGCTGTCCGGATGCGTCGTCGACAACACCGGCTGAGCATTGGGAATCCACCAACTGCTGATGACAATCGCGGCAATGATCGCGACCAGCACACTGGGAAAATAGTCGAGGCTCACGCTCTCGAATAGCCGTCCCACGCCCACCACCGTCAGGATGAAACCGATGGAGCCCCATAACCGGATCTGGCTGTAACGAGACGTCTGGCCACGCAGATGTGCCAGGGTAATGACTTCGAATTGCGGCAGGATTGCGTGCCAGAAGAAGGCGTGCAGAGCCATGACCATCGCCAGCCAGGCATAGCTTTGCCTGACCAGAATCAGGGAAAGCGCGAGCAAACCACAAATAGCGCCAAGCCGCACGATGACCAGTCGGCGCCCGGTGTAGTCCCCGAGCCACCCCCACACATTCGGCGCAAGACAACGCATCAGCATCGGGATCGCAACCAGTTCACCAATGCGCGCGCTGGAGAATCCGAGATGGCTGAAATACAACGGCAGGAACGGCGCGGTAGAGCCTAGCAAGGCAAAGTAGAAAACGTAAAAGCCGGACAGCCGCCAATAAGGCAGCTGTCCAGCCGGGGGGTGCGTCACGTCAACAGACCCTGGCAGCGGCAACGCCTTCGGGCATTACAGTTGACCCAGCACAGGCGTAGTCACCCGAACATCGGCATTCTGACCGCGATGACGTAACAAATGATCCAGCAACACGATGGCCATCATGGCTTCGGCAATAGGCGTGGCACGGATCCCGACGCACGGGTCATGGCGGCCCTTGGTGATCACGTCCACCGGATTGCCGTGAACATCAATGGAGTGTCCTGGCGTAGTGATGCTGGAGGTCGGTTTGAGTGCCAGGTGCGCCACAATTGGCTGACCTGAGGAAATACCGCCAAGAATCCCGCCGGAATTGTTCGACAGGAAACCCGCGGGCGACAGCTCGTCGCGGTGCTCGGTGCCGCGTTGGGCGACACTGGCAAAACCGGCGCCGATTTCCACACCCTTGACGGCGTTGATGCTCATCAACGCGTGAGCCAGATCGGCATCCAGACGGTCGAACACCGGCTCGCCCAGCCCCGGCATAACGCCATCGGCAACGACGGTGATTTTTGCACCGACCGAATCCTGATCACGACGCAACTGGTCCATGTAGGCTTCCAGCTCCGGAACCTTGTCAGGATCGGGGCAGAAGAATGCGTTCTCTTCCACGCAATCCCAGGTTTTGAAGGGAATTTCGATCGGGCCAAGCTGACTCATGTAGCCGCGTACCACGATGCCCATCTTCGCCAGATACTTCTTGGCGATAGCACCGGCCGCGACGCGCATGGCCGTTTCCCGCGCCGAGCTGCGGCCGCCGCCGCGATAATCGCGAACGCCGTATTTGTGGTGATAGGTGTAATCGGCGTGGGCCGGGCGGAACTGAGCCTGGATGGCCGAGTAATCCTTGGACTTCTGATCAGTATTGCGAATCAGCAAACCGATGGAGGTGCCGGTGGTTTTGCCTTCGAAAACACCCGAGAGGATTTCCACCTCGTCGGCTTCCTGACGCTGGGTCGTGTGGCGGCTGGTGCCGGGCTTGCGCCGATCCAGATCGACTTGCAGGTCTTGCAGCGACAGCTCAAGGCCCGGCGGGCAGCCGTCAACGATAGCAACCAGCGCCGGACCATGGCTTTCGCCGGCGGTGGTGACAGTGAACAGCTTGCCGAAGGTGTTGCCGGACATGCGGACGCTCCGATAAATCAGCGAAAAAACCAGGTCGATATAAACAAGCCCGCCAGTATACGCAGGCTGCTCGTGTAGTTCATCCTCGAACCTTATCCGTCTGGCCGCGTCCAATCGGCATCCCATCAGATAGTGGCCCAACGATGTTACGCGTTATCGCTTTGATCCTTCCCTTGCTCACCGGACTTGCTCACGCTGCCACCCCATCCGTCCTGCAGCGCCCCATCGTTCTGCAAACCGCGACGGGTGAGCTGTCCGGCACCTTATTACTGCCCAAATCCACCTCTCCCGTACCGGTGGTGTTGATTATTGCTGGCTCTGGCCCGACTGATCGCGATGGCAATAACCCCGACGGCGGTCGCAACGACAGCATGAAACTTCTGGCGCGCACCCTCGCCAGACACAACATCGCCAGCGTGCGTTATGACAAACGCGGCGTCGCCGCGAGCAAGGCCGCTACTCCTGATGAGCGCAATCTGAGCATCGAGGCTTATGTAGCCGACGCAGAAGCCTGGGGCCAGAAACTCAAGACTGACCCGCGTCTGGGTCAGTTGATCCTGCTGGGTCACAGCGAGGGCGCACTGGTTGCATCACTGGCGGCTGAAAAAGCCGGTGCCGCTGCGGTGATCTCGGTAGCCGGTACAGGTCGTCCGGTGGATGAAGTATTGCGTGAGCAACTGCAAGAGCGCCTGCCTCCGCCTCTGCTGCTGCGCAGCAATCAATTGATCGATGAAATCAAGGCGGGCAAGACCGACAACGATGTTCCGGACGAGCTGGAAGTAGTATTCCGCCCGAGTGTTCAGCCGTATCTGATTTCGTTGTTCCGCCAGGCCCCGGCTGCCGCGTTCGGCAAATTGAAAGTTCCAGCGCTTATCATCCAGGGTCGAAACGATATCCAGGTCGGTGTCGGCGATGCAGAGCTGTTGAAGCAAGCCAAACCCGATGCCGAACTGGCCCTGATCGAGGGCATGAACCACGTGTTGCGCATCGTACCGAACGACATCAAGCAGCAACTCGAGTCCTACAAAAACCCGCAACTGCCGCTGTCCAGCGAGCTTTCCAAACGGATTCTGCGCTTTATCGAAGCCCTTCCAGCAGCGTGACCTGGAAAATTGGCGTCAGGAATCCTGGCGCCCCTTCAGTACCGGGGAAAACGGCCGATAGCTGATTGCTGGCTCTGTGTTTGCTGCACAGGGTCAAGGACAGGATCGCCGTGAACATGACTGAAACGAACGCGTTACCCGAAATCACTGAAAATACTCCAGTCGCCGAAGCGGAAGCGCCGGCGCCTGCGCAGCTGTGGGACGAAGTCAAGCCAGAGCATTTTGTGATGCTGCGCCTGGCGCCGTTGCAGACCGACCGGGCCACGGGTGGCCGGCCGTTGCGTTTTGTCCAGTTTGGCCGTGCCGAGCGGCATAGCAAAGAGGTGAGTCTGCTGCGCCTGAGCATCCAGTTGCCGGGGCAACGGGTGCGCCGCGAACAGAACCATCTGGATGTCTGGGTCGATCACGAAAAACACGTCGTGCGCTTCGGACCGGACTCGGGCCTGCAAATCGAGCCATGGAACCGTGGCATCGGCCGTTTCCTGATCGCTCAGGGCATTCACTGGGCGCAGAAAAAATGGTCGACCTATAAAGTCGAGAGCTTTGCCTTGCCGAGCAAGGACGGGCTCAACGAAGACACCCGCCTGCGCCGCGATCATTTCCTGAAAACTCAGGGCTTCGAAGTCGCCTACGCCGACGCGCAGCACATGAAAGGCAGCTTCAAGGAAGTTCAGGTCGGCAACCTGCACAGCACCTGGAACAACGACAAGATTCAGATCATCGAGATTCTCGAAGCTTCACAGATGCTGGAGAACGCCGAGAAGAAGATGATCGAGCAAGAAGTGGCGATCCGTCAGCATGAGGATCGCGTCGGCAAATACAAGCGTGAAGACAGTGGCCTGCGCTTCACTATTGCCTGTCTGGTGACCTTTGCAGTATTCCAGGCCGGATTACTGATCTGGATTGCGACCCACCGCTAGTCTTCAAAACTGATATAGCTCTCAAAACTGAAGGCGCTCATCGCGAGCGCCTTCAGCCTGATCAGTCAGATACGCGATTCAAACAGCGCCTGATGCTCCCGGCACTGGGCAGCGCTGAGCATGAACACGCCGTGGCCACCGCGCAGGAAGTCCAGCCAGGCGAACTCAACTTCCGGGTACAACGCCTGGACGTGAACCTGACTGTTACCCACTTCAACGATCAACAGACCTTTTTCGGTCAAATGATTTGCTGCCTGGCTCAACATCCGGCGCACCAGGTTAAGACCGTCACTGCCACAGGCCAGGGCCAGTTCCGGCTCGTGCTGGTATTCGTCCGGCATGTCCGCGAAATCTTCGGAATCGACATAAGGCGGGTTGGAGACGATCAGGTCAAAACGCTGACCCGGAAGGCCGTCAAAGCCGTCGCCCTGAACGGTGTAAACCCTGTTATCAACGCCGTGACGCTCGATGTTCTGGTTGGCAACTTCCAGTGCCTCAAAAGACAAATCAGCCAGCACCACTTCGGCGTCCGGGAACTCGTCGGCACAGGCAATACCGATACAGCCGGAGCCGGTGCACAGGTCGAGAATGCGCGCCGGTTCGTCAGCCAGCCAAGGGGCAAAGTGGTTTTCGATCAGCTCGGCGATGGGTGAGCGCGGGATCAGCACACGCTCATCAACAATGAACGACATACCGCAGAACCATGCTTCGCCCAGCAGGTACGGAGTTGGTACGCGCCCATCAATGCGGCGAGAGATCAAACGTTGCAGCTCCGAAATCTCATCAAGCTCCAGACGGCAATCCAGATAGCTGTCGGCAATCTCCCAAGGCAGGTGCAATGCGCCCAACACTAGCTGGCGTGCCTCGTCCCAGGCATTGTCAGTTCCATGACCGAAAAACAGATCTTCCTGATGAAAGCGACTGACCGCCCAACGGATATGGTCGCGCACGGTGCGCAAGCGGGATGTGATCACGGGGGGAAGCTCCTTGGAATACGTCTTGGGATTCTAGCAGCCATGACCGCAACACACGATGCCCGAGTGCCATTAGCGACCCGGCTCACGTTCGACGATGGTTTTGGATACGTGGCATTTCAATCAAGGCATAATGCTCACCGCCCAGATCGATCAACGCCGCTACAGGCCAGAGAAACCGGAGCTTCTCACCGTCGCCATTCCCAGAACCGTTCAGGCGGAGGAGAATGACGCAAAAGCCCCACACAAAGGAGCCCCAGATGTCCGATCCAAAGACCATGTTTCAACTCAGCGGCCGTGGCTATGCAGCGGCCACTTTGAGTAATGCCACGCTGATCATTATTGATGCCCAGAAAGAATACCTCAGCGGCCCGCTGGCCCTGACCGGGGTTAACGAAGCAGCCGCCAACATCTGCAAACTGGTTGCGGCGGCCCGTGCCGGCAAATGCCCGGTTGTGCACATCCGCCACCTCGGCACTGTCGGTGGCTTGTTCGACCCGCAAGGTGAGCGCGGTGAGTTCATGCCTGAGTTGAAGCCACTGGAAGACGAACGCATCGTTGAAAAACGTCTGCCCAACGCTTTCAACGGCACCGGCCTTGACGACTTGTTGCAAAGCCTTGGTCATCTGGACCTTATTGTTTGCGGTTTCATGAGCCATTCGAGTATCAGCACGACCGTACGGGCGGCGAAGGATTATGGCTATCGTTGCACGCTGGTAGACGACGCCTGTGCGACGCGAGACCTGCCAAGCCCCGACGGAGTCGTCAGCGCCCACATTGTTCATCGCACTGAAATGGCGATCATGAACGATAACTTCGCGACCCTGGCACTCACCAAAGACTTGATCTGAACCGCTAGAAACCAGCCCAGACTCCCCCTGCCCGGCCATGAGCATCACAGCTCCGCGCCGGCGTGCACCACGCCTCGCGGCTGTCGTACCCCATTCGCTGTATTCGCGGTTATGTGACGCTGTTCACATTACCGCCTATCCATTAATACCCGTCATTTGCCCTGAATCCTCTGCCTGCGGGAACCAGCCGCCGCCTGTCCGGGTCAGACCCCGATACTCTGGAGGAAAATCGGAATGAAAGTATCCGACGGTTTTGACGCCCGTCGCCTGCGTCCAAAAGGATCGGGCAGTTGGGGCGTGCGCATTGGTTCGGCCATTGCTGCCCTGTTGGCGACTTTCGGCGTGTTGCTGGCAATGGCGGGTGTTTCCAGCCTGATTGGTCGGCCCCAGGTGCTGGGTGAGCTTAATGCCAGCCCACTGGGCGCAGCGCTCGTTGTACTAAGTGGCTTGTTGGTGCTCTACGTTGGCATCTGGCTATGGCGTCGCTGCCGCGTGGGTAGTCGTCGCAAGAATGGCCTGAACATGTCGCCGCACTTGATGAAAAAGCAGGATTGAAAAACTTTTAGGCAAACACTGCTTGCATGTGGGATCGGCTTTAGCGGGAAAGGCAGCATTCCTGATGTCACATTTCGCTGACCATACCGGCCTTTTCCCGGCTAAAGCCGGTCCCACGCCCTATATGTGCATCACACCACCGCTCACACCGCGACTTGGTTAAACTAGCCCCCTTCGCGGAGGCTGACATGCAAGACGACGATTTTTCCCTGTTCAAAAACGAGTTACGCGGCGTCAAGCCCATCAAGCAAGAATATGCCGATGTAGGCAAACCCAAGACCGACCGTAAACTCCTGGCCAGACTGCGTCAGTCCGCGACGGTGCGCACCGATTCGGTGACAGTCGATGGGTTGTCGGATCAGTTCGTGATCGATGTCGGGCCGGAAGATGTGTTGAGCTGGTCCCGCGATGGCGTGCAGGAAGGCCAGATGCGCAAGCTGAAGCTCGGGCAGATCAGCTTCGAGGGCAGTCTGGATTTGCATGGCATGACGGTCGAGGTCGCACGGGAAACCCTGTGGGAGTTTCTCGCTGAAGCAACCAAACTGGAAGTACGTTGCGTGCGTGTCACTCATGGCAAGGCTGTGCGACTGGACGGCAAGCGCCCGATGATCAAAAGCCACGTCAACACCTGGCTGCGGCAACATCCTCAAGTGCTGGGTTTCTGTTCGTGCCAGGCAAAACACGGCGGCGCGGGAGCGGTTTACGTGATTCTCAAGCGGACCATGATGGAAGGTCGCGACGAGTAATCCGTCGCAACCTGAATGAAAAACCGGGGCGAGTTACGGACGCCCGCCCGGACCGCCACCACCTGGACCACCGCGGTCGCCACCTTCATAGTGACCGCCACCGCCGCCATGCCCGCCACCACCATGACCGCCGGGTCCACCTGGACCCCAAAACGGCCAGCAGCCTGAAACCGTAGACAGCACTGCAACCACCATCGCCACTTTAATCAATCGACCAACCATCACTTCACTCTCTCATGCGACAGGTATTTGTTACCTGTTCATTCAGACAGCGCGTGAGGGGTTATTTCTGTCGCGGGTTGGTAGGGGCTTGGTAAGCGACTGGATACATATCTACCACCCGTCCCCATCATCGATAACTACAGTGCCCACCTTCTAGCCTCCGCAATTGCCATATGCACCTATTTAGGTACACTGCACTCTCATGCCTGATGACACACCCGTTCTCACCGTACGTTTCTTTTGCACAGACGCTGGCAATGAGCCTGTTCGTGACTGGTTAGTAGCTCTACCCCGCCAACACAGGCGACTGATTGGTATCGACATCAAAGCTGTCCAGCTCGGCTGGCCGATGGGTATGCCCATTGTTCGAAAACTTGAAGTCGGGCTATGGGAGGTCAGGTCTGACCTTGGCGATACCATTGCTCGCGTATTGTTCGCAGTCGCTGCTTGCGAGATGGTGCTGCTTCACGGTTTTATCAAAAAAAGCCAGAAGACACCTTTGACGGAATTAACGACAGCACGGCAGCGCAAGTCGCGGCTATAAGGAGCCAATAATGAACAAGAATGTGGGATCTGACTTCGATGATTTCCTTGTGGAACAGGATCTTGCCGAAGAAGTTACCGCTGCGGCACTGAAAAAGGTCATATCCTGGCAGCTTGCGGAAACGATGAGGCTTCAGAAAGTCACCAAAAAAGACCTCGCCGAGCGGATGCATACAAGCCGCACCGTTGTGGACCGCGCCCTTGACGAGAGCGACGCGGGTATGACTCTGGCAACCTTGGCCAGTGCGGCACGCGCCTTGGGGCAACGCGTGGAAGTACGACTGTTGCCGAATATCAAGTAGCAATCGCCTCCCTACAGAGTGCCGTGAACCTGTAACAGCTGTTTAGAAGTCAGGCTCCCGACATCAAGCGATACAACTGCCGCCTGTCCTACGTTACTATGTCGCGCAACGCAGGCTTGCCCTGCATTTTTTGCTGGTCTGCGTGGCTATATCGTTCGATGTTGACTATCGACACGACGCCGCTGCTGACAGCATTACTTTTTACGGAACAGCCCCTGTGACACTGGAACAGAACTACACCGCGATCCTTGGCCAACTGGGGGAAGACGTTTCCCGCGAAGGTCTGCTCGACACCCCCAAGCGTGCTGCCAAGGCAATGCAGTATCTGTGTCGCGGTTATGAACAAACGCTGGAAGAGGTTACCAACGGTGCCCTCTTCAGCTCCGACGCCAGCGAAATGGTGATGGTCAAGGACATCGAGTTGTATTCGTTGTGCGAGCATCACCTGCTGCCGTTCATTGGCAAGGCGCACGTCGCCTACATCCCCAATGGCAAGGTGCTGGGTCTGTCCAAGGTCGCGCGCATTGTGGACATGTATGCCCGCCGCCTGCAGATCCAGGAAAACCTCAGCCGCCAGATCGCGGAAGCAATAATGCAAGTGACCGGCGCACTGGGCGTTGCCGTAGTGATCGAAGCCAAACACATGTGCATGATGATGCGCGGTGTCGAAAAGCAGAATTCGTCGATGATCACCTCAGTGATGCTCGGTGAATTCCGCAACAACGCTGCTACCCGCAGCGAGTTCCTCAGCCTCATCAAGTGACCGACGCCCTGCCCGGCTGATCACTCGCCGGGCCTTGGGCGATACGTTCCCGCCTGTTTCTCGCGAGGTCTTTTACGTGTTTATAAAAGCATTGAGGGTTGGCCTTGGCCAACTGGTCATCTTCATCGACTTCATCACCCGTCCGGCGAAGAAAAAACGCACGCCCGAAGCTCAGGCGGCTGTCGAGCAGTCAGCAAAGAATCTCAGCCTGTATCAGTTCAATGCCTGCCCGTTCTGCGTCAAAACCCGTCGCACTCTGCACAAGCTCAACGTCCCGGTTGCGCTGCATGATGCAAAAAACAACGAACAGGATCGCCAGACACTGCTCAATGAAGGCGGCAAAATCAAAGTGCCTTGCCTGCGCATCGAGGAAGCTGGCAAGACCACCTGGATGTATGAGTCCAAAGTGATCATTGATTACCTGAATCAGCGCTTCGCAGCGATCTGATTCAACGGCGCACGCCCGACATCAGTTCGGGCAGCCTTCCTGACGGCACGCCGCATACTGTTTCAGCTGCTCGACGCGCACTCTGGTCTGCTCTGCCAGACACCGGGATTGCAGCAGCGGCCACATCGAGCCGAAATCCTCAGCCTTGCCTGCCTGATACATACAATCCGCATCACGGAAAGCAATCCACTTCTGCTGCGCAGCCTTGAACGCCTGCTTCTTCTCGGGCGTCTGCAAGTACGCTATTTGTGCCTTGTATTGTTTGTTCAGCTCCGCATCCAGCGTTGCCAGTTGCTGACCTGCGCAACGATTCATCGCAGCCTGGCTGGCATCACAGTCTGTGTTTTGTGCCGAAGCAGAGCAGCCAATACCCAGCGCCATGAACATCAGCACCGCCATCATTGAAAAGCGCATCGGGAACTCCTTTCCTTAAAGTCGTTGTTATCGGGCTACGGGGCCGTACCCAAGAGGCGCGCAGACTAAATGCCTGTGATGACACAGCCAAGTGATTTCAGCTCTGCTAAAACAATCGGACATAAAAAAGCCGGTCATGTTGCATGACCGGCTTTTCAGGTGTCCGTCGCGATCAGTCCAGCATGCCCACATAGCCAGGTTGCGCCTTCACCCGCTCCAACCATTGCTCGATGCCAGGGTATGGCGTCAGGTCGAAACCACCCTGATGGGCAACATGGGTGTAGGCATACAACGCAATGTCTGCGATGGAGAAGTGATCGCCCACCAGGAAAGGCGTGCGTTTGAGTTGCTGTTCCATCACTGCCAACGCTCGGTAGCCAGCTTTGTGCAGCGAACGATATTCCTCCAGACGCTCTTCAGGCAGCCCTAGGTAGAACTGGATAAAGCGCGCGACGGCGATGCTCGGCTCATGGCTGTACTGTTCGAAGAACTGCCATTGCAGCACTTGCGTGCGCAGTCGCGGTTCGCTCGGCAGGTACTGGCTGCCATCGGCGAGGAAATTGAGGATCGCATTGGATTCCCACAGGCAGGTGCCGTCCTCAAGCTCCAGGACAGGGATCTTGCCGTTGGGGTTCTTCTCCAGAAACGCTGCGGTCTGGGTTTCACCCTTGAGAATATCCACCGGCACCCAGTGATACTCGACGCCCAGCAGGTTGAGCATCAGCTTGATCTTGTAGCAGTTGCCCGATTTGTAATCGCCGTAAACCTTGTACATACCCGTCCCCTTGAATTCCCTTGATGCCCGCAGCTAAGCGGCTCGCTCCAACCGGGCCTGACGCACGACCGCCGCCAATCGCTTCAGGCCCTCATCGAGACGGGCCGGATCAATGTGGCTGAAGTTGAGCCTTAGATAACCATGGTTGGCATCTGGATCAGCGAAAAACGGCTCCCCCGGCATAAACGCGACATCCTGCCTGAGCGCTTCGTCGAGCAGAGTCCGTGTATCCATTGGTTGCTTGAGCGTCAGCCAGAAAAACAAACCACCTTGCGGGCTGTTCCAGTCAGCTATATCGGCAAAATGTCGTTTTAGTGCAGCCTCAAATGCATCCCGCCGCTGACGGTAGAAAGTCTGCAACTCAGACAAGTGTTCGCGGTAGTGCTCGGTACCGATCCATTGCAGGGCCTGCCACTGGCCTAAACGGTTGGTGTGCAGATCGGCAGACTGCTTCAAACGCAGCAAATGCGGGAACAGATCAGGACTGGCAATCAGGTAGCCGACCCGCAAACCTGGCAACAGGGTTTTCGACACAGTACCGGTGTAGATCCAGCTGGCCTTTTGCAAACGGCTGGCGATGGGCTTGGCACTGCCGCCATCAAACGTCAGATCGCGATAGGGTTCGTCTTCGATCAAGGTCACGCCGAATTCATCCAGCAGAGCAGCCACGGCCACACGACTGGCTTCGCTGTAACGCACTGCGGAAGGATTCTGGAAAGTCGGAATCAGATAGGCGAACGCAGGCTGGTGTTGCTCCAGTTGCTGTCGCAAGGCCTGCAAATCCGGACCATCGGTTTGCAGCGGCACTGTCAGGCAATCAGCACCGAACAACTGGAAAATCTGCAACGCCGCCAGGTATGTCGGTGCTTCGAGCACGATCTGCGTGCCTTTGTCGATGTAAAGCTTGGCCGCCAGATCCAGCGTCTGCTGCGAGCCGCTGACGATCAACACCTGACTGGCGTCGCACTGCAGGCCGATAGCTCGCGCCTCTGCAGCCAGGGCTTCGCGCAAGCCAGGCTCGCCTTCACTCATGCCGTATTGGCCAAGCGCAACAGGCATGTCCGCCCACTCCACTTTGGGCAGCATGGCTTCGGCTGGCAGGCCACCGGCAAACGACATGACTTCCGGACGCTGGGCCGCAGCAAGGATTTCACGAATCAGAGAACTTTTAAGCCGGGACACGCGTTCAGAGAAAGCCATTGAGATCACCGCTAGCCGAAGTAATTGGAAATAAGTCAAACTGGTTGACCGAAATTACGACGCCAGACATAGATACGTCAATATGCTTGACCTTAAAAATTCCGCATCCCAACAAGCCGCCATGGAAGCTTTTTTCTTCGGCTACCAGGCATTCACGGCTAAAGCTGACGAAATGCTTGCTCGACGAGGCTTCAGCCGGGTGCATCAGCGCATCGTATTTTTCATTGCCCGCTATCCCGGTTTGAGCGTTAAAGAGCTGCTCTGCGTGCTCGGTGTGAGCAAGCAGGCACTCAATGCGCCGCTGCGCCAACTGATCGCCATGGACCTGGTACACAGCACCGCCCCCGACAGCGACAAGCGCAAACGCTTGCTGGGGCTGACCGAAGAAGGCTCGAAGTTCGAACAGGCTTTGCGGCGCGAACAAGTGAAGTTGTTGCAGCGCGTTTTTGCCGAGGCGGGTCTCGAAGCCGTTGACGGCTGGCTGCAGGTCAATGAAGCACTGAGCAGGACGCTACAGAATGGTGCCCGGCCTGTTTCTCGTGAGGAGGATTGAAAACCTGACATCGGCTCCTATCAGACAAAATATAAATAAACGTGTTTGCAGCCAGGCTTGGGCTGCTTCGTAACTGTACTCACGTTTACGAATCCCGCTGTATCGCAACACTTTGATACCAGTACGTTTACGCTTGCGGCCTGCCGTTGCACTGCTCAAGGATGGATTGATGAACGCCTCACCCCCCGCCCGTCTGCGCCCATTGGCCGACACTTCCCCCGCCGCAATCGTTGCTGGTTTTATCGCCATGATGACGGGCTGTACCAGTTCGCTGGTGCTGATGTTTCAGGCAGGCCAGGCAGCCGGGCTGACCAGTGCGCAGATATCTTCGTGGATCTGGGCATTGTTCGTCGGTATGGCTGTGTGCAGCATCGGTCTTTCCTTGCGCTATCGGACACCCATCACCGTGGCTTGGTCGACCCCCGGCGCAGCTTTGCTGATCACCAGCCTGGGCGGAGTGGCGTATCCAGAAGCCATCGGTGCGTTTATCACCAGTGCAGTGCTCGTCATCATTTGCGGGGTAACCGGCAGCTTTGACCGACTGGTAAAAAAGCTTCCCGCCTCTCTGGCTGCGGCGTTACTGGCCGGCATTCTGTTCAAGATCGGCAGCGAAATCTTCGTCGCCGCCCAACACCGCACCGCGCTGGTATTGGGGATGTTCTTCACCTACCTGCTGATCAAACGGATATCGCCACGCTACGCGGTACTGGCTGCACTCCTGGTGGGTACTGCACTGTCAGGCTGGTTGGGTTTGCTGGACTTCAGCGGCTTTACGCTGGAGGTCTCGATGCCGGTCTGGACGACGCCAGAGTTTTCTCTGGCGGCAACGGTGAGCATCGGCATTCCGCTGTTTGTGGTGGCCATGACGTCACAGAACATGCCGGGCATCGCCGTGTTGCGTGCTGATGGTTATCACGTACCAGCCTCTCCGCTGATTTCAGTCACCGGTATCGCGTCATTGTTGCTGGCACCGTTCGGTTCCCACGGACTCAATCTGGCCGCTATCAGCGCGGCCATCTGCACCAGCACCCACGCTCACGAGGACCGCGACAAGCGTTACACGGCGGCCATCTGGTGCGGAATCTTCTACGCCATTGCCGCCATCTACGGTGGAGCGCTGGCGGCGCTATTCGGTGCGTTCCCCAAGGAACTGGTGCTATCGATCGCCGCTTTGGCGTTGTTCGGCTCGATCATTAACGGCCTGACCGTTGCGATGAACGAACCCAGGGAGCGCGAAGCGGCACTGATCACCTTCATGGTGACGGCGTCAGGCCTGACCCTGCTTTCGATTGGATCGGCGTTCTGGGGGATTGTGGCGGGGGTTGTGACGATGCTGATCCTGAATGGGACGTCGCGTCGGTAGAAGCAGGTCGCTTCAGAAATACATCTACCGGATTCGAAGATGATCCTGCGCCACAAACAAGTGGTCTGTAGGAGCTGCCGAAGGCTGCGATGGCGGTGCATCAGACTAAGTGCTCGCAGCCTTCGGCAGCTCCTACGGGCCAATAAAGATTCAGTGTTTCGCTACAACCTGAAATGCCCAACCATCCCCTTGAGCTCCGTCCCAAGTGATGCAAGCTCAGTACTCGACGCTGCATTGCCCCGCATGGCCAGGGCGGACTGATCGGCGCTGGCGCGAATATTAGTGACGCTGCGATTGATCTCTTCGGCGACCGACGTCTGTTGTTCTGCCGCTGCAGCAATTTGCTGGTTCATCTGCTGGATCATCGAAACCGCCGCAGCAATGCTGCCCAACGCGCTTTCGGTTTGCAGCGCATCGCTGACCGCAAGCCTGACCAGTTCACCACTGCTCTGGATTTGTGCCACGGAGGCTGAAGCACCACTGCGAAGGCTGCTGACGAGTCGTTCGATTTCCTCAGTGGATTGCTGAGTTCGCCTGGCCAGCGCTCTTACCTCGTCGGCAACCACGGCAAAGCCCCTGCCCTGCTCACCTGCGCGCGCGGCTTCGATAGCCGCATTCAGCGCCAACAGATTGGTCTGTTCGGCCACGCTTTTAATGACCCCAAGCACCGTGCCGATGTTCTGGATCTCGTTGCTCAGGTTTTCAATGCTGTCGATGGCCGACGCAGAAGAACTGGCCAATTGCTCAATGCGCTGCAAACTCTGACGCACCACTGTCTGGCCGCTGTCGACCTTCTCATCAGCGCTCTGCGCGGCAAGCGCCGCTTGTTCCGCATTGCGGGCAACGTCATGCACCGTTGCCGTCATCTGGTTCATGGCCGTCGCGACCTGCTCGGTCTCTTCCTGCTGATGACTGACTTCGCGATTAGTCTGCTCAGTGACAGCCGAAAGAGAATGCGCAGAACTGGCCAACTGATCGATACCTGCCTGCAGACCGCTGACGATGCCACTCAGGCCAGCCCCCATTTGCTGCATGGCGAGCATCAACTGGCCGATTTCATCCTTGCGCCGTCCGTCGATACTACCGCTCAGGTCCCCCGCAGCAATACGTTGCGCAGTGGCAATGACGCTGCGCAACGGGTGAACGATCAGGCGAGTGATCAACAGCGAAGCCATCACACCCACCAACAAGGCCACCACCGATGAGCCGATGATCTGCAACGTGTTCGTGGTGAGTTGCGCCTGCATCGACTGATCTTCGGCGGCGTAGGCTTGCTTCACTTGCTCGACGACCTGCGTGGCGTTGGCAGCCAGTTGCAGTGATACCTTGGCTTCGCTGTCGAGCAGGTCGGTGTATTCACTGAGTTTTTCAGTGAAATTGACGATATGCGTACTGACCTCACCCAACACAGTCTGATAGCCCTCGTCCTTGACGACACCTTTGAGCTCCTCGACCAACGCCTTGGCATCATCCGCCTGCGTGATTTTGCCAGTCTTGACCTCGTCACCCGAGCCTGTCTTGCGGCTTTTATCGAGACGCACCCGGGCCTCGTCCATTGCCTGCATCATCAATTTTGAGACCTGGCTGACCTGATTGGCCTGCTCGATGAACTCCGAACCCTGCTCGCCCTTCGACTCCTTAAGGCCATAGGCGCCGTCATCCGCCAGCCCGGACTGTAGAACATCCAGATTGTTGGCGACGCTAGAGACGGACCAACTGGCCATTTCCAGCGCAATGTCCTTGCTTTGGCTGATATCGACGAACTGATCGAAGGACCTGCGATAAGCCCCCAATGTCTGCTGGACCTCGGTCATGCGTGACTCGCTGGCGGGGGACTGACTTTTCAATTGCTCAGCCAGTGCATTCAACTCATCAACGCCAACATGCAGTTGCTCAACGATCTTCGGATCACTGCGCAGCGCGTATTCCTGCTCCAGCAACCTGACCTTGAGGAGCCCGCTGTTCAGGGAAGACATCTGGTTAAGGCCATCGAAGTGAGCGCTGATGCTTTTCAGCGACCAGACACCTATAGCGGCCACCAGCGCGGTCAGCAGCAAAACCAGCGTGAAACCCACGCCGAGTTTCTTTGCCATCCCAAGGTTGGCAACGCGAGCTTGCATGGCCGAAATCATAGCGCTCATCTCCGTTCGATCACTCAAGGCGTTCAGGCCGAACACTCAGGCCGTTGATTCACGCCATTCAATAATCGTGCAGATTCGCAATGAGCCTGAAGATGTACAAGTCTTTGACGCCGAGATAATGGCAAATAGCTATGCCGAAGTCGTTTTCAGACTTATCCGGGGCAACTTGGGATTATCAGCCTGCGTGCGACGTCGAGACTTGAGCATAAAAGCAGCGGATGACTTGGCAGCAGTTGCAGGGTAAACGTCCGATTCGGAGCGATTACCCTGCGTGAAGCGCTAAACGTGCGCAGGGGTATTCAGCAAGTCGCAGCCCCCACCAGCAAGGTTCCCGCATCCGCATCGAGTGTGGCTTCGATGCCTAGCGGCACCGCGTGGTTGATAGCGTCATGGCCAATGGAAAGACCGCCCAGAACAGGAATGCCCAGATCACCCAGTCGTTCCATCAAGACACTCGAATGGGTGATCGATCCGGTAGCGCCTTTAGGTTCGCTGAACTGCCCAACCGCAATGCCTGCCAATCCATTCAACGCACCACTGTTGAGTAGATGAGTAAGCAGGCGATCGACACGATAGGCCGCTTCGCTCACATCTTCGATCAGCAGAATGGCGCCGTTGAGATCTGGCATGTAATCAGTACCCACGCTGCTGCTGAGTATGCTGAGATTGCCTCCCAGCAATACACCATGAGCCGTGCCGCGGGTACGCACATCGAAGGTGCGCTCCGCTGCATCGGCTGCGACCAGAACCGGTTCGGTGCTCATGGTCACGTGTCGCAAACCGCTGACGAACAGACCGCCGCGCTCAAGCTGACTGGCCACCGGCCCGTGGATGGTTGCCAGTCGCGCATGCTGCCAAAGCGCACCGTGAAATGCAGTGATATCAGAAAAACCAATCACCAGTTTCGGATCGCGTTTAACCGCGTCGAAATCAAGATGCTGAACGATGCGTTGCGCGCCGTAGCCGCCACGATTACAAAACAGTGCGCGGATCTCCGGATCAGCCAGCGCAGCATTGAAGTCTGCAAGCCGGTGTTCATCGGTGCCAGCATAAAAAGAATGAGTATCCAGTGCGTGAGGATAAATCCGGGGCTTGAGACCCCAGCTCTTGAGAACCTCTGCCGCACTTTCGACTTTTGCTGCCGCCACCGGACCAGCAGGTGAAACCAGAGCGACTGCATCTCCGGGGCGGAGCGCATGAGGGCGAAGGGTTGGCAAACAGATGGAAGACATTACAAGAGCTCAAGTTTCAGGTCAGTGGGCCAATGTAGATTAGTCTCGGCTGTCGATCCACACCGAAAAACATTTACCTGATTTTTTGAAAACCTACCGCCAGCGGGCGCGCGCTTGCTCATCATCCAACTGGATCACAACGCATTCGCACGATGATCTTCACTTGCCGGGCAGTGCCTCAGCGACTTCAATCAATCTTTGACTATTTATGAGGAAATGCCATGAGCAGCCACACCAACCGCCAATTCCTGCTCGCCAAACGCCCGGTCGGCCAGGCGAGTCGCGAAGACTTCACTTATCAGGAAATACCGGTCGGCGAGCTGGCAAGCGGGCAGATTCTGGTCAAGAACCATTACCTGTCACTGGATCCGGCCATGCGCGGCTGGATGAACGAGGGCAAGTCGTACATCGCCCCTGTCGGTCTGGGCGAGGTGATGCGCGCACTGGGCGTGGGCGAAGTGATCGCCTCGCAAAGCGAACAGTTCGCGGAAGGTGACTTTGTTCAGGGCGCACTGGGCGTTCAGGACTATTTCCTGGGTGAGCCTAAAGGCTTCTACAAAATCGACCCTAAACTCGCACCGCTGCCCCGCTACCTTTCAGCGCTGGGCATGACCGGCATGACCGCCTACTTTGCGCTGCTGGATGTCGGAGCGCCGCAGAGTGGCGACACCGTAGTGATTTCCGGCGCAGCGGGTGCCGTGGGAAGTGTCGCCGGACAGATCGCCAAGCTTAAAGGTTGCCGAGTGATTGGCATCGCGGGTGGTAAACAGAAGTGTGAATCGCTGGTTAATGAGCTGGGCTTCGACGGCGTCATCGACTACAAGAGCGAGGATGTTCTGGCAGGTCTGAAGCGTGAGTGTCCCAATGGCGTGAATGTCTATTTCGATAACGTCGGTGGCGACATTCTCGACGCCGTACTCAGCCGTCTGGCGCCCAAGGCGCGGGTCGTGATCTGTGGCGCGATCAGTCAGTACAACAACACCTCGCCCGTCAAAGGGCCGAGCAATTACCTGTCGCTGTTGGTCAACCGGGCCCGCATGGAGGGTTTTGTGGTCATGGACTACGCCAGCAGGTTTGCCGCTGCCGGGCAGGAGATGGCCGGCTGGATGGCTGAGGGCAAACTAAAGAGCCGTGAGGACATTGTCGATGGGCTGGAGACGTTTCCCGAAACCCTGCAGAAGCTGTTCAAGGGCGAAAATTTCGGGAAGTTGGTGTTGAAGGTTTAGCCTCGAGAAATCGGGGTCCTATCAATCCAAAACATCATCACCTAATTGCTATGCATTCCTCAGGGGCTCGTGCGCTCCTACAGGTCTGGCGTTTGGCGCGAAACTCATTGCCATAAATCAATCTGTAGGAGCTGCCGCAGGCTGCGAATGCATTCTGCCTGCCCACCGCCATCGCAGCCTTCGGCAGCTCCTACAGATCAGCATACGGCGGCGTAACGGAGGACTACGTCCCTACCTACTGCGCTTGCAACACCTCATCCGCCTTGCCGCCTGCATCCTGAATCACCAGATGAATGAAATGCAGTTTGGTGATCACTGCAGGTGGGAGGACGAACGGATAGAAGTCAGGCTGGCCCATGCTGCGCGACAGCTCGTTGAGCATCCCGGCCAGTTCGATCCAGGCATTGACGAATGACAGGAACGCAGGCCCGCCGGGGTGTTGCGGGTCGTAAAGGGTTTCCAGCGGGAACGGCTGATAATCCAGGTCCATATCCCGGGCACTCATGCCAAAACCCAGCGCGGTATCGACCGCATCCATCATGTGCAGGTAATGCGCCCAGGTCTCCGCCCAATCCTCCCATGGATGCATGGTGGCGTAAGCGCTGACGAAGTTCTGCTGCCAGTCGGCAGGCGCCCCGTTCTGGTAATGGTGATCCAGTGCCTCGGCATAACTGGCGCGTTCATCGCCGAACAGGTTGCGATACCCGTCCTGCCACCAGGTATTTGCGATCAACCGATCCCAATAGTAGTGGCCCACTTCGTGACGGAAATGCCCGAGCAGAGTCCGATACGGTTCGTGCATCTGTACGCGAATTTTTTCGCGATGGGCGTCGTCCGCCTCTTTGATATCCAGGGTGATCAAGCCGTTGGCGTGCCCGGTGGTCGGCGCTTTGCCTTCCAGATCAACGCCAAGAAACTCAAATGCCAGCCCGCGCTCTTCGTCCTGAGTTTTGGGGATGACTTTCAGCCCGAGGGAAATCAACTGCGCAACCAGTCGACGCTTGGCGGTTTCCACCTTGCACCAGCGCTCACCGTTTTCCGGGATCGACAGGTCGGGAATGGTCTTGTTCAAGCTACAGGCAATGCAGAACTCGCCACTGTCATCGGCGGGAAACAGCCAGTTGCAGGCCGCAGGCGTATCAACGTTGGCACAACGTCGATACAACCCGGCTCCCGGCTCGTCACTCAGGCGCCAGGTGTCTTGATCGGGGCCAGGCTCAAGAGCTGCAACCCGTCCCTGCTCTGGCAGATAACCAAGCGCCGCGGAGCAGGCCAGACACTGGGTATTGGGAAAGAATACAGACTGACCACACTGGCACTGCCAAACCTTGCTGTTACGCCGGGTCTCGCCAACAAAAGGTGCAGCAATACGTGAACTGAGTTGCTCGAAAAACCGGTACATGGCGATCTCCTGGTGGGCCAGCATGCACTAGATCATCGCCGGTTGCCGTCGTTCCGTGGAGTTGATGCGTGACGTGGATCTTTGCTGAATCATCGATCTTCTGGGCGATGACGCCCCGTGGGGCATCCACAGGTAAAGGGATTGCGCGAACGTCGTGGGAGCGAATTCATTCGCGAAGGGGCCGATACATACGCAGCCTGTGTATCGTCTGAAATGCCGCCTTCCCGAATAAATTCGGTCCCACAGGATTTGCATCGCACATCAGTTTGCAGGCAAACATAGACCTCCCACATGAAGCACTTATCCCGTCAGGTCAGCACATGGCCTTTCAATCCACCGCGATGCCATGCTTCGCCAAAAAGCCTACAAACGCCTCTTCATCCAGCACCTTCAAACCCAGCTCGTTGGCCTTGGTCAACTTTGACCCGGCCCCCGGCCCGGCGACCACGGTGTGGGTTTTAGCCGATACCGAGCCGGACACCTTGGCCCCCAGGCTTTCGAGTTTTTCCTTGGCGACGTCGCGGCTCATCAGTTCCAGCGAACCGGTCAACACCCAGGTCTGCCCCGCCAAAGGCAAGCCTTCGACGACTTTCTTCTCGCTCTGCCAGTGCATGCCGAAGTCTTTCAACTGGGCTTCAATGGCCAGCCCGCGTTCGGCGTTTTCCGGTTTGTCGAAAAACTCACGCACCGCTCTGGCCTGTTTCTCGGGCAAGGCCTGACGCATGTCCAGCCAGTCAGCCTTGATGATGCCTTCCAGCGAGCCAAACTTGTCGGCCAGCTTCTGAGCGGCACCGGGACCTACCGAAGGGATGTTCAGCTTGTCGACCATGCCACCCAGCGTCGCGCTGGCAGCGAACTCTGCGCCCAGCTCACCCTCATCCTGCAATTGCAGGCCGCGCTCGTTCAGCAGCGCGTCAATCACATTTTGGTTGTGCCCGTCTTCAAAGAAGCTGTGGATCTCATGGGCTACTTCAAGACCGACATCCGGCAAATACGTCAGCACTTCAGGCAACGCCTGTTTGACTCGCTCCAGCGACGCCAGTGAGCGAGCCAGCACCTTGGCGGTCTCCTCGCCCACATCCGGAATACCCAGCGCATAGATAAACCGCGCCAGCGTGGGTTGCTTGCTGTCTTCGATGGCCTTGAGCAGCTTTTTGCTGGAGATTTCCGCGAAGCCCTCCAGATCGACGATTTGCTCAAAGGTCAGTGCATAGAGATCGGCTGGCGAACCAATCAGTTTTTCGTCAACCAGCTGTTCGATGGTTTTGTCGCCCAGGCCTTCGATATCCATGGCCCGTCGCGAGACGTAATGGATGATCGCCTGCTTGAGTTGCGCACCGCAGGCAAGTCGACCCACACAGCGGTAAACCGCGCCTTCGCTGACGGTTTCCTTGCCCTTGCTGCGCTTGATCAACTGCGTGCGCTCGACATGGGAACCACACACCGGACAGGTTTGCGGGATTTCTACCGCGCGGGCGTCTTCCGGACGACGCTCAAGCACGACTTGCACCACTTGAGGAATCACATCGCCTGCGCGACGGATGATCACGGTATCGCCGATCATCAGTCCCAAACGTGCCACTTCGTCCATGTTATGCAGGGTCGCGTTAGCGACAGTCACGCCTGCTACCTTCACGGGCTTAAGGCGTGCTACCGGCGTAACAGCGCCCGTACGCCCTACTTGAAACTCGACGTCGAGCAGTTCGGTCAGTTCTTCCATGGCGGGGAATTTATGGGCGATGGCCCAACGCGGCTCACGGGCACGAAAACCCAGCTCGCGTTGTGCAGCCAGGTCGTTGACCTTGAACACCACACCGTCGATTTCGTAGGTCAGGGCCAGACGCCGCTCGCCGATGTCACGGTAATACTCAAGGCATTCTTCAATGCCATCTGCCAGTTTCAGTTCGCGACTGACCGGCATACCCCATTCCTTGAGCTGGTTCAGGTTGCCGATATGAGTGTCAGAGATTTCCGCAGACACTTGGCCCAGACCATACGCACAGAATTCCAGCGGGCGGTTAGCGGTGATCTTCGAATCCAGCTGACGCAGGCTACCCGCTGCCGCATTACGCGGGTTGGCAAAAGTCTTGCCGCCGATTTCCGCCTGACTCGCATTGAGCCGCTCGAAGCCCGCCTTGGACATGAACACTTCACCGCGCACTTCCAGCACTTCGGGCCAGCCGGTGCCATGCAGCTTCAGCGGGATATTACGCACAGTGCGCACGTTGATGCTGATGTCTTCCCCGGTGGTGCCGTCGCCACGTGTAGCGCCCCGTACCAGAGCGCCATCACGGTACAACAGGCTGACCGCAAGGCCATCGAGTTTAGGTTCGCAGCTGTATTGCACTTTTGCGCCGCTGCCAAGCAAATCACCGGCAGGCAAGTCCAGCCCTTCGGTGACGCGGCGGTCGAACTCACGCATGTCGACTTCTTCGAAGGCGTTACCCAGGCTGAGCATCGGTACTTCGTGACGCACCTGAGTAAATGCCGACAGCGCTGCACTGCCGACCCGCTGCGTGGGCGAATCAGGCGTGACCAGATGCGGATTTTCCGCTTCAAGCGCTTTGAGTTCGTGGAACAGCCGGTCGTACTCCGCGTCCGGAATGCTCGGCTCGTCGAGGACGTGATAGCGGTAGTTGTGCTGATCCAGTTCGGCGCGCAGTTCAAGGATTCGGGTTTCGGCGGCTTTCATGCGGTGTTCTCTTCAAAAGCAAAAGAGCAGCCTAGGCTGCTCAGATGTTGGTACGGTCTATCAGGGCATAACCCGTGGGAGCGAATTCATTCGCGAATGCAATAGATCAGTCAACGATGATGTTGAATCTACCGGCCTCTCGCGAATGAATTCGCTCCCACAGGATGTTTACCCAAGCATAAATCAACGACGCTGAGTCAATGCGCGGCGTTCGAATTCGACGATGCGCTGACGGTAATGCTCAATGGTCTGTGCGGTCATGACGCTGCGCTGGTCATCCTTGAGTTCGCCATTGAGTTCATGGGCCAGCTTGCGAGCAGCGGCAACCATGACGTCAAAAGCCTGTTTCGGATGACGTGGCCCCGGCAAGCCGAGGAAGAAACTAACGGCGCGGGTGCTGAAATGATCAATGTCATCCAGATCAAATACGCCAGGCTTGACCGCATTGGCCATGGAGAACAGCACTTCACCGTTGCCTGCCATGCTTTCGTGGCGATGGAAAATATCCATCTCACCAAAACGCAGACCGCTTTCCAGAATGTTCTGCAACAACGCCGGGCCTTTGAAGCCACTTTCGTCGCGGCAAATAACGCTGATGACCAGCACTTCCTCTACAGGCGGCAGGTCCTTGTCTTCAGTGATGCGCTGGGCAGGCTTGTCATCTTCGAAGGCATCTTCGCGCCCGGTGAACAGGCTCGGGCCGTCCATGTCCAGGTTGAGATCGCCTTGCTGCGGCTCATCCTTGCGTTTGTTATTGCGCTTGCTCTGACGCGGCGTCGCGCTCATCGACGGCAGGTCTTCCTCGTCGAGCTGCGGCTCTTTATGTGTGTCGAGCACTCGCGGTGGGCCCAGCAACTCGGCGGAGGACGGTTCATCGTCATCCGGCAGGTTCGAGAAGCTGCGGTCCAGCCTGAATTTCAATTTCCCCTTGCTGCCGCGCATACGGCGCCAGCCATCAAAAAGAATACCGGCAATGACAATTATGCCGATGACGATCAGCCACTCGCGCAGACCGATTTCCATGTAATCCAGTGCCTCTAATGAAGAATGCTTGAAATAAGGGCCTAAACCCCTTTAAAACGTGGTGCCAAGTCTCTGTTCTGACTGGCAATTTGCCCACGCGAAAAGAAAAAGTGGACATTAAACTAGCACGACCAAAGGTAACTTTACACCGTCTGTTACATCTGGTTTGTGCGCAAAGCGATATCTACCGCACAGAGTTGTTCACGCAAAGCTATTAAATGGCCATTTCTACCGCGCAGAACAGGCATTGCTAGGCATCGACCAATGCCATCGCCTCCTCTACATCCACCGCCACAAGTCGCGAACAACCCGGTTCATGCATGGTGACACCCATCAATTGATCGGCCATTTCCATGGCGATCTTGTTGTGGGTGATGTAAATGAATTGCACAGTCTGCGACATCTCCTTGACCAGTCGCGCATAGCGTCCAACGTTGGCATCGTCCAGCGGTGCATCCACTTCGTCGAGCATGCAGAACGGTGCAGGATTGAGCTTGAAGATGGCGAAAACCAACGCCAACGCAGTCAAGGCTTTCTCGCCACCGGACAGCAAATGGATCGTGCTGTTTTTCTTCCCCGGCGGGCGCGCCATGATTGTTACCCCTGTATCGAGTAAATCTTCGCCCGTCAGTTCCAAATAAGCTGAGCCTCCACCGAAAACTTTTGGAAAAAGTGCCTGAATTCCACTGTTTATCTGATCGAAGGTCTCTTTGAATCGATTTCGCGTCTCCTTGTCGATCTTGCGGATCACGTTTTCGAGGGTTTCCAGTGCCTCAACCAGGTCAGCGTTTTGCGCGTCCAGATAGCGTTTGCGCTCAGACTGCTGCTGGTACTCATCGATGGCTGCAAGGTTGATCGCGCCCAGCCGCTGAATCCGTACGGCAATGCGCTCAAGTTCTTCTTCTGCGTCTTTTTCGTTGGCCTCAGCGGTCAGGGTTGCCAGCACGCCCTGCAGGTCGTAACCGTCCTCAAGCAACTGATCCTGCAATGTGGTACGGCGCACCGTGAGGGATTGCCACTCCATCCGCTGCTGTTCCAACTGCCCACGCAGCAATTGTGATTGCTGCTCGGCCTGGGTACGGCGCTTCTCGGCGTCGCGCAATTCGCGATCGGCATCTTCCAGCGCATTCTTGGCGGTACGCATTTCATCGTCCACCGCCATGCGCCGCTCAAGTAATTCTTCAAGTTTCAGGCGCAGCTCTTCCAGCGGGGCTTCGCCCTCCTCCAGATTCAAATCGAGCTGCTCGCGCTTTTCGGTCAGGCGCTCGGACTGCATCTCCAGACGCTCAAGCGCCTGTCGTGTGGAATCGTGCTGAGCCCTCAGCGAGCCAAGGCGTACAGCCAGCTGATGGGCGTGGTCCTTGTGTTGACGGGCTTCCTGACGCACGCGGTCAAGGTGCTCGCGCAGACTGTCGCGCTGGGCCTGAAGCAGTTCACGCTGCTCGGTGTCCAGCGCCATGGCGTCCAGCGCATCCTGCAATTGCAGGCGGGATTCACCGAGATGCTCGTGCTCCATGGTGCGTTGCTCGCCCAGCTCGGCGAGTTCTTCATCCAGTCGGGTACGACGCAAGGTGAGCTGTTCGACCTTGACCCTGGCGGCAGACAATTGCGCCCGGAGCTCGCTTTGCTGACGGGTTTCATCCTGGACCCGGCGGCGCAACTCTTCCCGGGCCTCTTCCTGATTCGATTGCTGTTCACGCAGTATCAACAGCTGCTCTTCAAGGGTGGCCAGGGTGGCTTCACGCTCATCGCGCTCCTGCCCCAGACGCTGCAACTCCTGACCGCGGGCCAGCACGCCGCTTTGCGCTTCACTGGCGCGACGTACCCGCAGAAAGTGCCGCCCCACCCAATAACCATCGCGACTGATCAGGCTTTGCCCCGCTGCCAGTTCACCGCGCTGGGCCAGCGCTTCGTCGAGGGTTTCCACCGGACGCACCTGGCCCAGCCAACTGGCGAGGTCCATGGCACTGTCGACTTTATCCAGCAGACTGCCGGGGATTCGCGCAGCCTCGGCGCTAGTACTGACCAGCCGCAAATCGCCCTGCTGGAAACCTGCAAGATCAAGCCCGCTGAAGTCATCCACCAGCACAGCCTGCAGGTCCGCACCCAGCACGGTTTCCACCGCCAGCTCCCAACCCGGCTCAACCCGCAGGCCTTCAGCCAGCCGTGGTTGTTCAGCCAAATCATGATCGCGCAGCCATTCGGCGGTACCGGTGTCGGGATCAAGCGCAGCCTGCTGCAACGCTTCAAGGGATGCTAAACGGCCGTTAAGCCGCTGCAATTCGCCTTGCGCTTGTTGCTGCGCCTGATTGGCCTGTTGCAGCTCATTGCGCAACTGCTCAAGCCGCTCGACAGCTTGCTCTTCGCCGATGTGCAACTCTTCGAGGGTCATTTCCCGGGTAGCAAGGTCTTCGTCCAGCTGCAGGATCGCCGCGTCTTCCGGATCGGCTTTGAGCAATTCCAACTCTTCACCCAGCCGTCGCTGCCGCTCGGCCAGTCGCTCCAGGCTGTGTTCCAGTTGCTGGATACGCGACTGCTGGACTTCCGCCTGACGCCGCGGCTCGGCGGATCGCAGGTTGAAGCTGTCCCACTTTTCCTGCCAGCCATGCATCGCGCTTTCAGCATCTTCCAGCGATGCCGCGGATTCCTCGGCGGCAGCACTGGTCATCTCCTGCTCGGGCTCAAGCATTTCCAGCTCTTCGCCCAATGTAGCCAGCAGCGTGCGGTCGTGGCCCAGATGGGATTCGGTTTCCTGACGGGCGCGCTCGGCTTCACGCAGGTCGTCCTGCAATTGGCGCAGACGCTGCTGACCGTGCTGGATACTTTGCTCGACACGAGCAATGTCACCGCCCACGGAGTAGAAGCGCCCCTGAACCAGATTGAAGCGCTCGGACAGGTCGTGGTGACCGTCACGCAAACGCTCGATGCTGGCATCGGCATTGCGCTGTTCGGCGACCAAGGCCTCGAAACCGACCTCCTGATTGCCAATCACCGCCTCGCGCTGACCCACCTGCTCGTTCAGCGCCTGCCAGCGCAACGCTGACAACTGTGCCTTGAGCTGACGCTCCTCAGCTTTGTATTCCTGATACTTCTCGGCAGCCTGAGCCTGACGATGCAAGCGTTCCAGCTGGCGCTCCAGCTCTTCGCGAAGGTCGGTCAGGCGCGCGAGGTTTTCGTGGGTACGGCGGATACGGTTTTCAGTTTCGCGACGGCGCTCCTTGTACTTGGAGATACCCGCCGCTTCCTCGATGAAATTACGCAAGTCTTCCGGCTTGGCTTCGATCAGCTTGGAGATCATGCCCTGTTCGATGATCGAATAGCTGCGCGGACCCAGACCGGTACCGAGGAAAATATCAGTAATGTCCCGCCGACGGCATTTGGTGCCGTTCAGGTAATAAGTGTTCTGGCTGTCGCGGGTGACCTTGCGGCGGATGGAAATCTCCGCGTAGGCCGCGTACTCGCCAACCAGCGTCCCGTCCGAGTTATCGAAGACCAGCTCGATGCTGGCCTGGCTGACGGGCTTGCGGCTGGTTGAGCCATTGAAGATCACGTCGGTCATCGACTCGCCGCGCAGGTTCTTGGCCGAGCTTTCGCCCATGACCCAGCGCACGGCGTCAATGATGTTGGATTTGCCGCAGCCGTTAGGGCCGACGACCGCCGCCATGTTACTGGGGAAGTTCACCGTAGTGGGGTCGACGAAGGATTTGAACCCCGCCAGCTTGATGCACTTCAGCCGCATGGGGTCAGCCCGCTTCCAGAGCTGAAAGCACCAGCTGACAGCTGCGTTGCCCGTAATCGGTCAATACGCTGCGAACCCGCGTGGTATCCCGGGCTATCACTGCTTCAAGCAATTGCTCGAACAGGGTCAGGTAGTCACGCATCTCTGCCTTGCGCTGGTCCAGCGCCAGGTAATAGCTGCGGCTCATGGACGGTTGCAGGTTATCGACGGTCTCCTGCAGGTAAGGATTGTTGGCAAACGGATAAGCCGCACGCATCACGTTGAAGCTGTCTTCTACGAAAGCCTTCACGTCCTGGCGCTCGTAACTGGCAATCAGCCGCTGCTGGATTTGCAGGAAACTCGCCAGATCGCTCTGCTGCTGCCACTTCTCGGCTACCGCAATGCCCAGCAGTACATACAATTCAGTCATCAGCGTGCACAGGCTCTGCACGTTATGGGCATTGAGTACCGTGACCTGCGCGCCGCGACGCGGCAGGATCGCCACCAGATGACGGCGTTCCAGAATCAATAACGCTTCGCGCACCGAACCACGGCTGACGTTCAACGCCTGCGTGACTTTTTGTTCCTGAATGCGCTCGGCAGGCTTGAGCTCGCCACGAATGATGCGCTCGGCAAGGTGGTGAGCGATTTGCTCGGCGAGGCTGTCCGGAGCCTTGAACGTCATGTCTTTCCCAAATGCTGGTGATAACCAAGCGGCGCAGTGTATCCCAAGGAAGGCCTATGGCGCAGGGCCATACCGGTGGAAACTGGCACGAAATAAGCAAAACTTTCAACAGATCGTGTCAGTTCGTCGCACTGGCAGCCCGCTGATACCCGGTGACCGATCTAAAAACGACACTTCCTGACCTAAGAGTCAGAAACAAATTGACCGAAAAGTCAGACCTGATAAATTCGGCTTTATGTTCGACGATCAGAAAAAACGCGCAGAGGCCTTCCGTGATCCAATTTCTCTTGAACAATGAGCTGCGCACCGAACATAGCCTGGACCCCAATCTGACGGTTCTCAACTACCTGCGCGAACACCTGCACAAGTCTGGCACCAAAGAAGGTTGCGCCAGTGGGGACTGTGGCGCCTGCACGGTGGTAGTCGGCGAACTTGAAACCGATGCACAGGGTGAAGACAGCCTGCGTTATCGCAGCCTCAATTCTTGCCTGACCTTTGTGGCGTCCCTGCACGGCAAGCAGTTGATCAGCGTTGAAGACCTCAAGCATCAAGGCAAGCTGCACAGCGTTCAACAGGCCATGGTCGACTGCCACGGCTCGCAATGCGGGTTCTGCACCCCCGGCTTTGTCATGTCGTTGTTTGCCCTGCAAAAGAACAACGCACAGCCCGACAGTCACAAAACCCACGAAGCGCTGGCGGGCAACCTCTGCCGCTGCACTGGCTATCGCCCTATTCTCGATGCCGCCGAACAATCGTGCGGCAAGCGTCAGCCGGACCAGTTCGACGAACGAAAAACACAGACCATCGCTCGCCTGCGCAGTATCACGCCGACGCAAACCGGTGAGCTGACTGATGGCGACAAGCGCTGTCTGGTGCCGCAGACCGTCGCTGATTTGGCGCAATTGTATGAAGCCCACCCACAGGCGCGACTGCTGGCAGGCGGGACCGATCTGGCCCTTGAAGTCACTCAGTTCCACCGACCGCTGCCGGTGATGATTTATGTGGGCAATGTCGCCGAACTGAAACGCATCGAGCATTTCGACGACCGACTGGAAATCGGCGCTGCCACACCATTGACCGATTGCTACACCGCCTTGAGCGCCGAGTACCCGGACTTCGGCGAGCTGCTGCAGCGCTTTGCGTCGTTGCAGATCCGCAATCAGGGCACCCTGGGCGGCAATATCGGTAACGCATCCCCAATTGGCGACTCCCCTCCTTTGCTGATCGCCCTGGGTGCGCAAATCGTACTGCGCAAGGGCGACACCCGCCGCACCCTGGCACTTGAGGACTACTTCATTGATTACCGGGTGACTGCGCGGCAGGAAAGCGAATTTATCGAAACCGTTATCGTGCCTAAAGCCAAGGCGCGACAGGCCTTCCGCGCCTATAAAGTCTCGAAGCGGCTGGATGACGATATTTCCGCGGTCTGCGCGGCGTTTAATCTGCACGTCGAGGACGGCAGCATTGTTGATGCGCGAGTTGCCTATGGGGGGATGGCGGCAATTCCCAGGCGCGCCGCCGCCTGCGAAAAGGCATTGAAGGGCGCGCCATGGACATCTGCCACAGTGGAAGCTGCCTGTACGGCACTGGCGGAAGATTTCACGCCCCTGTCGGACTTCCGCGCCAGCAAGGAATATCGTCTGCTCAGCGCGCAGAACCTTCTGCGCAAATACTTCATCGAGCTGCAAACGCCCACCCTTCAGACGCGGGTGACGGCTTATGTCTAACCATTCAGGGATCAAGTCCCAGGCCGAAATGATCGCCCTGTTTCAACAGGACCTGACCACCGGCGTCGGCCGCAGCGTCAAGCACGACAGCGCCGACAAACATGTGTCCGGCGAGGCGGTGTATATCGATGACCGTCTTGAGTTCCCCAATCAACTGCACGTGTATGCGCGTCTTTCCGACCGTGCCCATGCACGGATCATCAGCGTCGATACCGCCCCTTGTCACGCCTTTGAAGGTGTACGGATTGTCATCACCCACGAAGACATTCCCGGCCTGAAAGACATCGGTCCACTGCTTCCCGGCGACCCATTGTTGGCCATCGATAAAGTGGAATTCGTCGGCCAGCCGGTGCTCGCTGTTGCCGCTCGCAGCCTCGATATTGCTCGTCAGGCGGCCATGGCGGCAGTGATTGAATATGAAGATCTGGAGCCCGTTCTGGATGTAGTCCAGGCGTTGCGCGACAAGCATTTCGTGCTCGACAGCCACACTCACAAGCGCGGTGATTCCGCTGCAGCGCTGGACGTTGCCAAGCATAGAATCCAGGGCAGTCTGCACATCGGCGGCCAAGAGCATTTCTATCTGGAGACGCAGATTTCCTCGGTGATGCCCACCGAGGACGGCGGCATGATCGTCTACTGCTCGACCCAGAATCCCACTGAAATACAGAAGCTGGTCGCCGAAGTGCTGGACGTTTCGATGAATAAAATCGTCGTCGACATGCGCCGCATGGGCGGTGGTTTTGGCGGCAAGGAAACCCAGGCAGCGAGTCCTGCGTGCCTGTGTGCAGTGATCGCGCGCCTGACAGGGCAGCCCACCAAAATGCGCCTGCCCCGTGTCGAAGACATGCTGATGACCGGCAAGCGTCATCCGTTCTACATCGAGTACGACGTCGGCTTTGATGACGATGGTCGTCTGCATGGCATTCAGCTGGATCTGGCAGGCAACTGTGGTTACTCGCCGGATCTTTCCGCTTCGATTGTCGATCGGGCAATGTTTCATGCCGACAACTCGTACTACCTGGGCGAAGCCACGATCAATGGCCATCGCTGCAAGACCAACACTGCGTCCAATACTGCGTATCGCGGCTTCGGCGGTCCCCAAGGCATGGTCGCCATTGAAGAGGTCATGGATTCCATAGCCCGATATCTCGGCAAGGATCCATTGGTCGTGCGCAAAGCCAATTACTACGGCAAGACCGAGCGCAACGTCACCCACTACTACCAGACCGTCGAGCACAACCTGCTGGAAGAAATGACTGCCGAGCTGGAAGAAAGCAGTCAATACCACGAACGCCGCGAAGCGATTCGGGTGTTCAACGCCAGCAGCCCGATCCTCAAGAAAGGCCTGGCACTGACCCCGGTCAAGTTCGGCATCTCCTTTACTGCCAGCTTTCTCAATCAGGCCGGCGCGCTGATCCATATTTACACCGACGGCAGCATCCACCTGAACCACGGCGGCACAGAGATGGGCCAGGGCTTGAACGTCAAAGTCGCGCAAGTCGTGGCCGAGGTGTTCCAGGTCGATATCGACCGGATTCAGATCACCGCAACCAACACCGATAAAGTGCCTAACACCTCACCAACTGCTGCTTCCAGCGGCACGGATTTGAATGGCAAGGCGGCGCAGAACGCGGCGGAAATACTCAAACAGCGTCTGGTGGAATTCGCCGCGAAACACTTCAAGGTCGAAGAAACAGACGTCGAGTTTCGCAACGGCCATATTCGCGCTGGCGAGCAGATAGTGTCGTTCCAGTCGTTGGCGCAACTGGCGTGGATGGGGCAGGTTTCGCTGTCCAGCACCGGTTATTACAAAACGCCGAAAATCTTCTATGACCGCAGCCAGGCACGGGGCAGACCTTTTTACTACTTCGCCTTTGGCGCGGCTTGCAGCGAAGTGATCGTCGACACGCTGACCGGCGAGTACAAGATGCTGCGCACGGATATCCTCCACGACGTCGGTGCGTCTTTGAACCCGGCCATCGACATTGGTCAGGTCGAAGGCGGCTACATTCAGGGCATGGGCTGGCTGACCACTGAAGAGCTGGTATGGAATGACAAAGGCAAACTGATGACCAACGGCCCGGCGGGCTACAAGATTCCGGCGGTCTCGGATATGCCGTTGGACCTGCGCGTCAAACTGGTGGAAAACCGCAAGAACCCGGAAGACACCGTGTTCCACTCCAAGGCTGTAGGCGAACCGCCGTTCATGCTCGGCATCTCGGCCTGGTGTGCGATCAAGGATGCGGTGGCGAGCCTGGGCGACTATCGCCATCAACCCAGTATCGACGCGCCTGCGACGCCGGAACGGGTGTTATGGGGGTGTGAGCAGATGCGTAAGACCGAGTCGCCTCAATCGCGAGCAAGCTCGGCTCCCACGGGGGACCGTACTCCCCTGTTGGGGCCGAGCTTGCTCGCGATAAGTTCGACACCGGTGTCAAGCCCGGAGGTAAAACCATGAATAACTGGATCAGCGCCCTCGCCGACTTGCAAACCCAGGGTGAAGCCTGCGTCTTGGTCACCATCATCGAAGAGCGCGGTTCGACGCCACGCAATGCCGGTTCGAAGATGGTGGTCAGCGCCGAGCGTATCTTCGACACCATTGGTGGCGGGCATCTGGAATACAAGGCCATGGAAATCGCCCGGGAAATGCTTGCAAGCGGCAGCCAGAACACTCGACTGGAGCGCTTTAGCCTCGGCGCGAGCCTGGGCCAATGCTGCGGCGGTGTGAATGTGCTGCTGTTCGAGCCCATGGGCCAGCCCCAGGCACAGATCGCAGTGTTTGGTGCCGGTCATGTGGGCCGGGCGCTGGTTCCTTTGCTGGCCAGCCTGCCCTGCCGGGTGCACTGGATCGATTCCCGTGAACAGGAGTTTCCCGCGCAGATCCCCGACGGCGTTCGCAAGATCGTCGCTGAAGACCCGCTGGATGAAATTGATGAGTTGCCCAAAGGCAGTTACTGCATTGTCATGACCCACAACCATCAACTGGACCTGGAACTGACCGCCGCAATTCTCAAGCGCGGCGACTTTGCCTACTTCGGTTTGATTGGCTCGAAGACCAAGCGGGTCAAATTCGAGCACCGGTTACGTGATCGCGGTTTTGATTCGGCACTGTTGCAGCGCATGCGCTGTCCGATGGGGCTGAGCGAAGTCAAAGGCAAGCTGCCTATCGAGATAGCCGTGTCGATTGCCGCCGAAGTCATCGCCACCTACAACGTCAATTTCGGGCAGCACAGCGCCAGCGCCGAGCCTGTTGCCAAACTCCTGCCGGTGTCACGCCGCAGTCAGGTGTAACAAACATGTCTCCTGTAGGAGCTCATGAGCACCGCGAGGCAGCGATAGCGCTCTGCCTGATACACCGCCGCTATCGCGGCCTCGCGGTGCTCTTACAGAAAAGTATTGCAATTTAGATCGTTGCGTTTTGTTTGACAGGACCTATATGAACCCAAGTAAAAAAGCCTACCGCGCTGCCATTCTGCACAGCGTTGGCGACCCGGCCGAAGTCGGCATCGAGGCCTCTTACCAGTACTTTGCTGATGGTCTGATGCTGGTCGAGGATGGCAAGATTTCCGCCCTTGGCGACGCAACCGAACTGCTGAATAAACTCGGTCACGACGTTGAAGTGACCGAGTACCAAGATGCACTGATCACGCCTGGCTTCATTGACACCCACATCCATTTGCCGCAGACCGGCATGGTCGGCTCCTACGGCGAGCGCCTGCTGGACTGGCTCAACACTTACACCTTCCCGTGTGAAAAACAATTCGCTGATCCGGCGCATGCCGCCGAGGTCGCGGACATTTTCCTCAAGGAACTGCTGCGCAACGGCACCACCACTGCGCTGGTGTTTGGCAGCGTGCACAAAGAGTCGGTGGAGGCGTTCTTTCAAGCGGCAGAAAAGCTCAACCTGCGGATGATCGCAGGCAAGGTGATGATGGATCGTAATGCTCCGGACTACCTCACTGATACCGCAGAGTCGGGCTACGCCGACAGCAAGGCGTTGATCGAACGCTGGCACGGCAAAGGCCGTTTGCACTACGCGGTCACGCCGCGTTTTGCGCCGACCAGCACCCCGGAGCAACTGACGCTGGCTGGGCAACTGCTCGCCGAGTATCCCGACGTGTACATGCAGACTCACATCAGCGAGAACGTCGAAGAAATGCAATGGGTAAAAGCGCTATTCCCGGAGCGCAGCGGTTATCTGGACGTGTATGACCATTTCAAACTGCTGGGCGAGCGCTCGGTATTTGCCCACGGCGTACACCTCTGCGACAGCGAATGTGCACGCCTTGCCGAGACCGGTTCAGCCATCGCCTTCTGCCCGACGTCGAACCTGTTTCTGGGCAGTGGCCTGTTCAACCTGCCCATGGCTGAAAAGCACAGGGTCAACGTCGGCGTCGGCACTGACGTGGGCGGCGGCACCAGCTTCTCGATCCTGCAGACTCTCAACGAAGCCTACAAAGTCATGCAGATGCAGGGTGCAAAACTGAGCCCTTTCAAATCGCTCTACCTGGCTACGTTGGGCGGCGCGCGGGCGTTGCGCCTCGATGACCGAATTGGCAGTCTGCAGGTGGGTAATGAAGCTGATTTTCTGGTGCTGGATTATCACGCCACGCCGCTGCTGTCCTATCGCTTGAAACAAGCCAGAGACATTGCCGAGATATTGTTTGTGCTGATGACACTGGGGGATGACCGGACGGTGCAGAAGACCTATTCGGCTGGGGAGTTGGTGCATAGCAGATAAGGCGGAACTGCCGCAAAACCCTTGTGGGAGCTGGGCTTGCCCGCGATAAGGCTGAATGCGATCTAAAGTGAATCGCGTCCAGCCTTATCG